>OZ246401.1:1515-150039 GCA_965230965.1 uncultured Gammaproteobacteria bacterium | reverse complement strand
GTTGACCATGGAAAAACCACTACAACTTCAGCTATTCATACCGTCCTAGCAAAAAAAGGATGGGCAGAAGCTCTTAAATACGAAGACATTGATAAAGCTCCAGAAGAAAGAGAAAGAGGAGTCACCATTAATGTTCACCATTCTGAGTACGAAACAGAAAAAAGACATTATGCACACATTGATGCTCCAGGTCATGCTGACTACATTAAGAACATGATCACAGGTGCAGCACAAATGGACGGTGCTATTCTCGTAGTTTCAGCTCCAGATGGCCCAATGCCACAAACTCGTGAACATGTTCTTCTTGCTAAACAGGTAAACGTTCCAGCAATGGTTGTATACCTTAACAAGACAGACATGGTCGCAGATGCAGAAATTCTTGAACTCGTTGAAATGGAAGTCCGTGATCTTCTTACAAAGTACGGCTATCCAGGTGACGAGGTTCCTGTTATCAAAGGATCCTCACTTAAGGCAATTGAAGGTGATCCAGCAGCTGAGCAGGCAATCCTCGACCTTATGAAAGCGGTCGATGATTATATTCCTGATCCAGTTCGTGACACCGAAAAGCCATTCCTTATGCCTGTCGAAGACGTCTTTACCATTCAAGGTAGAGGTACCGTTGCAACAGGTCGTGTGGAAAGAGGTACCATCAAGACAAATGACGAAATTGAAATTGTCGGTCTTGGTCACGATAGTAAAAAAACAACTATCACTGGTGTTGAAATGTTCAGAAAAACACTCGACACAGCCGAAGCTGGTGATAACGTTGGTCTTCTTCTCAGAGGCGTTGAAAAAGCCGATATTGAGAGAGGTCAAGTCATTGCCAAGGCGGGAACTGTTACTCCTCATACCGAATTCGAGGCTGAAATTTATGTCTTGAAGAAGGAAGAGGGTGGACGACACAGTCCTTTCTTTAAGGGTTACCGCCCACAGTTTTACATCAGAACAACTGATGTAACTGGTGAAGTAACACTTCCAGAAGGTGTCGAAATGGTTATGCCAGGTGATAACATCAAGATTAATGCAACACTTATTTACCCTGTTGCTCTTGAAGAAGGTCTCCGCTTTGCTATCCGTGAGGGTGGTAAGACAGTTGGAGCCGGTGTTATGACCAAAGTTATTAAGTAATTTTATTTAGATCTGCTCGCCCCGGCAATGCCGGGGCGGGTTAAGATCAGTTAACAAAGCACTTACACAATGCCAAAAGGAAAGATCAGAATCAGATTGAAGTCCTTTGACCATCGTCTCATCGATGAGACTTGTCAAAAACTAATTGATACCGCGACAAAGACGGGTGCTTCCTTTTTGGGTCCTATTCCTCTTCCTACAAAAGTAGAAAAATACGTTGTCAACAAAGCTGCATTCATTGATAAAGACGCTCGGGAGCATTTTGGTCTTAAAACACACAAGAGAGTTCTTGATATCGTTAATCCAACAAACCAAACCATCGATTCACTCATGCATCTTGATCTTCCTGCTGGAGTCAGCGTAGAAGTTAAGATGGGCTAAATAGTGTATACTTTTGAGCATGAAACAACCGCAGTTTCTTGACGAAGCATTCTCAAACATTTGCAGCACACTTCTTACGACCTTCATTCGCAAACACAGGGACTACGGTAAAGACAATATCCTTGATACAGGAGAAATGGGTATTATCTTTCGCATAAACGACAAGATTAATCGACTCAAAAATCTTGAACAAAATAACAAGGAACCTCAAAATGAATCCATCGAAGAAACATGGGTTGATATAGCTGTGTATTCGGTTATCGCTATTATGTATCGAAAGGGCTGGTTCCAAAAGCTCGACCTAAAGCCCTAGACTTGATCACTTCGATTTGATTATAATCAAATCATGTCGCCTCAAAAAGGACTCACAAGAGATGCTGTACAAAAGCGCCTCGAGCAATTCGGTGAGAATGTATTACCAGCAAAGAAAAAACTTTCAGCACTCAGTCATTTTGTGCGACAATTCAGCTCACCCTTAATTTATATCCTTGTTGCAGCCGGTGTGGTTACTTATGCGCTCGGTGATTATACCGACGCATTGGTCATTTTTATGGCAGTTTTCATCAATACGCTACTCGGATATTATCAAGAAACCAAAGCAGAGAATGCGCTGAGTGCACTAAAAAATATTCTACAACCTGTTGCAAAAGTCTATCGTAATGGCGACATGCTAAAGGTTCCCGTTCATTTAATTGTGCCTGACGATATTGTTGTCCTGCATCAGGGTGATAGGGTGCCGGCCGATGGAAAAGTTATTGAATCATCACATGTATCAACAAACGATTCCATCCTCACAGGTGAGAGTATCGCGATTCGGAAGAAAAATGGCGATATGGTTTTTATGGGCACAACGGTTCTGACAGGGCGAGCACTTTTCAAAGTCACTGAAACAGGAATAAGCACAAAAATGGGTTCCATTGCAGATAAGCTTTCATCCACAAAAGAGGCGTCAACACCTTTACAACTGCGATTGCAATCATTTGCACATGTTCTTGCGGTAGCAATACTCGGTATTTCTTTGTGCGTATTTTTTATTGGGATACTGCAGGGATTACCACTTCGCGATATGTTTACAACATCGGTTGCCCTTGCTGTGGGAGCTATTCCAGAAGGCTTGACGATCTCTTTGACGGTTATTCTGTCACTTGGCATGCAGCGGATTTTGAAGAAGAAGGCTTTGGTGCGAAGGTTGGTTGCAGCTGAAGCACTTGGTTCGGTTACGGTAATTGCGACAGACAAAACAGGGACGTTAACTGAGGGGATTATGCGCGTCACAGAAACTAGGCTAAAAAATATGGATGATGCGCTAGATATTGCATGCTATGCAAATAATTTGGATGACCCAATTGAATTTGCGCTATGGGAGTGGGTATCTGATCATAATGTTGACCCCGAAGTACGCAATAAGAATGTTAAACGCCAAAAAGAAGTGCCTTTTGACAGTGTGAACAAATATATGAGTGTAACTATTGATCATGTTACGTACATGAAAGGCGCACCTGAAGTTGTCATGAAGCTTGCAAAAGTCACGGGTGCGGAGAAAAAAAAGACCATGGAGCAGATTACGACGTGGTCACAGCAGGGGCTTCGTATCATTGCGCTTGCAAAGAAAACTCCCAGGCAAAAGCATTATGGTTGGGTTGGTCTTATTGCCATAGAGGATCCAGTGAGAAAAGGTTTGCAGAAAGTTTTTGATGAGTGTCGACATGCAGGTGTGCGTATTGTGATGATGACTGGGGACTATGTAGGGACTGCAGAGGCAGTGTGGCGTCAGGTTACTAACGATCATAATAAGCCAATTGTGACCATATCTGGCGACGAATTGTCACATATGACTGATGATGAAGTTATGGAGCGTATTGAAACAATTGATATTTGTGCACGCGTTTCGCCTATGCAAAAACTACAACTAGTGGAAACGCTGCAGAAGAGGGGTGAGATCGTCGCATTGGTTGGCGATGGAGTAAATGACGCTCTCGCATTGAAAGCCTCGCATCTTGGCATTGTTGTGGGCGAGGCATCTGATGTGGCAAAAGAAACTGCTGATATGGTTCTTCTGGATTCAAACTTCAAAACAATTATTCAAGCGATTCACGAAGGTCGTGGCATCTTCGATAATATCCAAAAGGTCATGTTATATCTTTTGTCTGACAGCCTGAGTCAAATTATGCTCATAGTCGGCACCATACTTATGGGCCTTCCTGTTGCTCTAACTGCGACTCAGATACTTTGGATTAATATCATCACTGATAGTTTACCTGCGCTCGCTCTCACCTTTGAACCCCACGATCTATCGCGAGCGCGCAATTTTCCTCGCTCGCAAAGCACACTTTTAAGCTTTCCTATTATGCTTTTCATGCTTTGTACGAGTTTTATTATCGGCCTTGTAGGCCTTCTTTTGTACATGAGGTTCCTTAATGTCACCTCCATAGAAGTCGCACGTACGGTCACGTTCAGTTATTTTGCCCTTTCAACGCTTTTCATTATCTTCCCGGTGCGCACATTATTACAACCAATCTGGAAAGTATCGCTATTCAATAACCCCATCTTAATCCTTGTTATAGCTTTGGGCGTTCTGATGCAGCTTTTTGTTATTCAACTATCTTCTTTACAGTTCCTTATTAACACAGCTTCACTACTTTTTTCTGAGTGGATGTACATTATTGCTGCAGTCGCCATCGTTTGTATTTTGGTTGAATTATTAAAAGTCATAATGCGCCTTTTTAAGTTAGATGTGCGTTGACTTGTTTTATAAGTTGTTATATAATGCAGTTTGCATGTTTTGCCTAATGCAACACTCAGCATTTAGTACATAGCAGCAACAGATTGGACAGGCTCCTAATTAGCCCCAATCTGGGGTTTTTTATTTTAAAAAAAGTCTATGATCGCCAAGTTCATTCTCGGTACAAAGGGTAATACCTCTCAGGTGTTCTCCGATGGAGGAGATCGCATGCCGGTAACGTTCGTAAAAACAAGTCCATGTCACGTGGTGAACGTGAGGACTATGGATACACATGGCTACTGGGGAATTCAACTTGCATTTGGCGAAGCAAAGAATATTTCCAAACCAAGACAAGGAATATTAAAAAAAGCGGGGGTAAAAGCCCCGCTTCGTTTTTTAAAAGAGGTTCGTCTTGCAGAAGCTGAGCCCGTTGAAGAAGGAAAGAAAAAAGGTCTTAAAGTTGGCGAAGCGACTTTTATGGTTGGTGATGAAGTTCCAGCAGCAAATTTTGCAAAAGGCGACTTTGTTACCGTTACTGGTCGCTCAAAGGGTAAAGGTTTCCAAGGTGTTGTAAAACGACATAAATTCGCTGGCGGTCCACGCACACATGGTCAATCTGATCGTGAGCGAGCTCCAGGTTCTATCGGTCAAGGAACAACCCCAGGTCGTATTTACAAAGGAAAGAGAATGGCAGGTCGTATGGGTTTTGATACGATCACAGTAAAAAATCTTCTTATTGCTGATGTTTTGGAAGACGGACTGCTCATTAAGGGTCTTATTCCAGGTCCAAGAGACAACCTAATCAGTATAGTTTCAGCTCAAGCGGTTGCAATGCCTGTTGTGGAAGAGATTGAAGAGGTTGTTGAGGAGACCCCAGTTGAAGAAGCAAAAGAAGAGGCAGTCGAAGAGGTGAAAGAAGAAGTTGAAGTTGAAAAAGAATCTGAAGAGAAAGTTGCAGAAGTTAAAGAGTAATCATGGAAAAAACAGAAGTAACAAAAAAAACAACGAGAAAAGCAGCACCCGCAAAGGGTATCGATCTGAAAGTTTTTTCAGTAAATGGTGATGAAGTAGGTGCAACAGCAGTTCCTGCAGGAATTTTTGATGTACATGCTTCAGAAAAGCTTTTAGCTCAATATGTTCGCGTGTACCTTGCAAATCAACGACAAGGCACACATAAAACAAAGCGTCGCGGTGAGATACAAGCATCCACACGAAAAATATATAAGCAAAAAGGAACTGGTCGAGCTCGTCATGGTGCAAAGTCAGCACCAATTTTTGTTGGTGGAGGAGTAGCACATGGATTAGAGCCACGTGACTATACATTGAAACTGAATAAAAAGCAGCGACAAAAAGCCTTATATGCAAGTCTGAGTTTAAAGCGAAAAGATAGTATGGTTGTGATTATGAAAGGGATTGACAGTCTTTCGGGCAAGACAAAAGAAATGAGCGACGTGCTCAAGAAGCACGAAGCCAGTAAAAAAGTTCTTTTTGTATATGGAAATAAAGAAAAAACAGCAGGATTTGCACTTTCATTAAGAAATATTGAAGGTGTACTTAGTACAGATTGTCATCTTTTGAATGCATACCAAGTTATTAATGCTAAGAAAGTGTTCTTTACAGAAGAAGGACTTAATGAATTTATTCAGTTTAGAGGTTTTGCACAATGAGAATTCAAGACATATTAATTAAGCCGGTTGTTACTGAAAAAGCCCTAGCTGGGAACGGTAAAAATATCTATGTGTTTCAAGTCGCAAAAGAAGCCACAAAGCATCAGGTGAGAGAAGTTGTTGAAAAAATATTTAAAGTTGAGGTCGCTAGTATTACCTCAACCACAAAAAAAGGTAAGACACGACGTGTTGGCAGACGATTGCGTTCAACACAGCTCCCAGATGTAAAAAAAATGTACATAACATTAAAAAAGGGTTCAATCAGCATTGTTCCTAGTTCAACACAATAATCATGCAACCACGATTTTCAAATACAAAACCAGAAAAGAATTTGACATATATTCTTCCTAAGAAATCAGGAAGAGATAACTCTGGAACTATCTCAGTGCGACATCAAGGCGGTCGTCATAAGAGATTTTACAGAATGATTGATTTTAAAAGAGATAAGACAGGTATTGAGGGCACAATTATTGGTATTGAATATGATCCAAATAGAAGTGCGAACATTGCTCTTGTTGAGTATAAAGATGGTGAGCGTAGATATATTTTGCAAGCCGAAGGCATGAAGGTTGGTGAAAAAATAACCGCTGGCACTATTGATAATATGCGACCAGGTAGCGCGCTGCCACTTTCAGCAATTCCACTTGGTGTTGAAATTCATAATATTGAGCTTTACCCTGGAAAAGGTGGGAAAATTGTAAAGAGTGCAGGATCAAGTGCAACCATTATCGCTAAAGATGAGAAATATGCAGATGTGAAGCTTCCTTCAAAAGAAGTACGAAAGATTCTTATTAACTGTATGGCTACGATTGGTCGTATAAGTAATATTGAGCATAAATTAAGAAATCTTGGTAAGGCAGGTCGTAGCCGACACATGGGTATTCGCCCTACTGTTCGCGGTGTGGCTCAGCATCCTAATTCACATCCGCATGGTGGAGGAGAAGGTAAGAGTGGTGAAGGTATGCATGCAAAGACACCATGGGGTAAACCAGCACGTGGAAATCGTACCAGAAAACCAAAATACAGCGATGCATTAATTATTAAGCGAAGAAGTAAATAACATGGAAGCTAGAGCAACAATTAAACATACAAAGATCTCACCGAGAAAGTTGAGATTTTTAGCTGGAGCAATAAAAGCGATGAAACCAGCTACTGCTTTGGATTATCTTGGACTAAGTCAAAAAAGATCCGCTAAAATACTATGGAAGGCTATAAAATCAGCTGTTGATAACGGAAAAACAGTTTATAATATGCTTCCTGAGAAGATGGAGTTCAAAACTCTCGCAATCGATGAAGGTATCTTTTTGAAAAGATATAGAGCAGGGTCAAGAGGTTCAGGCAAAGGATATAAGAGGAGAACGTCACACATTACTGTTGTTGTGATGCAAAAAGAATCTAAGAAGAAGGCAGAAGCTCCAAAGCTCGAAGAGCCAAAGGTGAAAGACGCAGAAGTTGTTAAAGAAGTTAAGGAGCAACCAGCGAAAAAAATTACTAAAAAATCATAATATATGGGACAAAAAGTTAATCCAATCGGTTTCAGAATAGGCATTACACGCACATGGGATTCCCGTTGGATGTTCCCAGATAAGAGAGTTTTTAAAGAAAATTTAATTTCTGACATTGTTATTAGAAAAGGCATTTTTGACAAATTTAGTTTTGCGTTGATAACACGAGTTGAAATCGAGCGCGCTATCAACAAGATTATTGTCATTATCCATGCGGTAAAACCAGGTATGATTATTGGTCGAGGTGGAAAAGGTCTTGAAGATGTCAAGAAATTTATTGTTGACAGTATTGGAAAAGATAAGGTTGAGAAAGACAAAATGAAGATTGAGCTGCGTATTGAGCCTGTCAAAAAGCCACATCTAAATGCTTATTATATTGCACATGATTTGGGTTCAAAGCTTGAGAGAAATCTTCCTCATCGTGCTGTGATCCATCACACAATGGAAAAGGTTATGGAATCAGGAGCAAAAGGAATCAAGATTCAAATTGGAGGAAGAATTCGGGGTGCAACAATTGCACGTTCCGAAAAATATTATGAAGGAACGGTTCCTGTTTCAACACTTCGCGAAGATGTTGATTTTGCAACCTATCCGGCACTTACGAAATCAGGATATGTTGGTGTAAAAGTTTGGATCGCCAGAAAGCCCGAGGAGGAATAATATGTTGCAGCCAAAAAGATTAAAACATAGAAGACAGTTTCGTGGTATTTACCGACGAACTGCCATCAAAGGTAATCATGTAAATTTTGGCACTATTGGTGTGAAAACACTTGATAGCGGTATGATTACTGATCGACAAATTGAGGCATGCCGCGTTGTTATGGCTCGTGCAACGAGAAAAGTAGGAAGATTTTGGATGCGTATTTTTCCAGATCGACCATACACAAAGAAACCACCTGAGGTAACGATGGGTGCGGGAAAGGGTGATGTTTCGCATTATGTAGCCGTTGTCGTACCAGGGAAAATACTTTTTGAATTAGAAGGATTAGATGATGAGAGTGCAAAAAAAATGCATAAAAATTTAACATCAAAACTTGGAGTGAAAACAAAGTTAGTTACGCGACATATTTAATTAACATGAAAACCAAAGAATTACAAAAAATTAAAGATCAAAGTGCACAAGAATTGGCACTTTCTGCAAAGAAAATAAAAGAAGAAATTGCACATATGAGTATCGAAGGCTCAATAAATAAGCCCAAAAATACAAATGCTCTGAGCAAAAAGAAACAAGAACTTGCAGTTGTGTTAACAATTATGAATGAGAAATCAAAATAATATGGCAAAAGTATTAACCGGAAAAGTTGTTTCTACAAAAATGGAGAAGACAGCAGTGGTTGAGGTAGAAAAAGCCTATAAACATCCACTTTATCACAAAATTTTGAAGAAACACAAAAGATTTAAGGCACATCTCGATGGAACAATTGCTGTTGAAGATGGTGACAAGGTTGATATTGAAGAAACACGACCAATTTCAAAAGATAAACAGTTCAAAGTTATTAAAAAGTATTAATCAACTATGTTGCAATTACGATCAGTTATGAATGTGGCCGACAACAGTGGTGCAAAGCAAGCCTATATTGTAGGTATCCCTGGTCGTGGAAACATGAAAATCGCTCACTTGGGCGATGTGGTAACTGCAGTTGTAAAAAAGGCTGATCCTTTTGGACAAGTTAAAAAAGGTGAAGTTGTGCACGCTGTTGTAGTTCGAACAAAAAAAGAAACACGAAGAAAAGACGGCAGTTATGTTCGTTTTGATGATAACGCGTGCGTTATTTTACTCGCAAAGGATTCAAAAGATCCAAAGGGTACTCGCTATTTCGGTCCTCTTGCGCGTGAAGTCAAAGAGCGAGCATTTAACAAGATTGCAAGTTTAGCATCTGAAATTTATTAACTATGAAACTTAAAAAAGGCGACAAAGTTCGCATAATTGCCGGTAAAGACAAAGGTAAAGAAGGAACAATTGAACGAGTCTATGAAAATAAAAACAAAGTGTTAATCGCAGGTTTAAATATTTACAAGCGTCACGTGCGAAAAAGCGATCAATTTCCACAGGGCGGAGTAATCGAGATGCCACGTCCACTCGACGCATCAAATGTTATGTTGATGAGTTCATCAGCTAAAAAAATAACGAGAGTTGGATATGTGATTGAAGGTAAAAAAAAGTTTCGCGTTGAGAAAAAAACCAACGAGAGAATTAAGTAAAATCTATGAAACTTAAAGAAAAATACAATAAAGAAACATTTGACAAGCTATATAAGGAGCTTGATCTCAAAAATAAGCATTTAGTACCAAAAATGCAAAAAGTGGTATTGAATATTGGTTGTGGAGAAGGCGCAACAAGCAAAGCAGCAGTCGAACATGTGCTGAGTGATCTTGCACAAATCGCTGGTCAAAAGCCTGTTATTGCTCATGCAAGAAAATCCGTTGCTGCTTTCAAAATTAGAAAAGGTCAGCCCATAGGTGCTAAAGTGACCTTGAGAGGTGAAAAAATGTATGATTTCCTTGAAAAGTTTTTGAAGATTGTTTTGCCACGTATTCGTGATTTTCGAGGTATTCCTGCAAAAAGTCTTGACGGTCGCGGAAACCTTAATATTGGCATATCAGATCAAACTCTTTTCCCTGAGATAGATTATGATAAAATAGACAAGATTAGAGGATTGGAGATTACTCTTGTAACATCTGCTACTTCAGATGTGCATGCCAGAAAACTCTTAGAAGAAATGGGATTAATTTTTATTGACTAATATGGCTAAAAAAGGAATTTTAGAAAAAGAAAAAAGAAGACAAAAAATGGTGGCAAAGTACGCTGCTTTGCGTGCAGAGTTAAAAGCTAAGGGTGATTATGTTTCTTTAGCAGCTCTTCCACGTAATGCAAGTCCAACCAGATTGCGCAACAGATGTATGATAACGGGAAGAAGCAGAGGGTACTTGCGAAGATTTGGATTGTCGCGCATTGTTTTTAGAGAAAAAGCACTTAAAGGAGAAATTCCTGGAGTTAAAAAAATTTCTTGGTAACTTATGTCACGATCAGCTAAAAAAGGACCATATATTGATGCAAAATTGCAAGAGAAAATAGATAAGCAAAAAGCTTCTGGTGATCGTTCTGTGTTAAAAACATGGGCTCGTCGATCACAGGTCTCACCAGACTTTGTTGGACACAAGTTAGCAATACATGATGGTAGAAGATTTGTAGAGATTTTTGTAAGTGAAGGTATGGTTGGCCATAGACTTGGTGAATTTGCCTTAAGTAGAACATTTAGAACACACGGTAAAGTTACAAAGCGTGTATTAGAAAAGACTTAATCCTATGATGACAAGTTTAATTATTGATCTAGTTATTCGAATTAAAAATGGCTACATGGCTGAGAAACCTTCTATTGCCTGTCGCTATTCAAAGTTAAACATGAATGTTCTTACTCTTTTGAAGAAAGAAGGATATGTTAAAGATTTTGCAGTTGAAGAAGATGGAGTAAAGAAAAATATTCAAGTCGAACTTTCGTATGAAGATAGCAAAGGAGCAATAAGAGGATTGAAATTAGTTTCAAAGCCTGGACGAAGAACGTACAAAAGACTTCAAGATATGCGACCTGTATTAGGTGGTCTTGGAATGTCTGTACTTTCTACATCAAAAGGTATTATGTCAGATAGAGAAGCACGAGCATCAAAAATTGGAGGAGAAATCCTCTTTCAAATTTGGTAATTGCATATGTCACGTATAGGAAATCAACCAGTAACAGTTATAGACGGTGTCCAAGTTCAGGTAATGGACGGTTCTGTCAATGTGAAGGGACCACAAGGCGAGTTAAATGTCGCAGTGCCACGAAATATTGTCGTTGAAGCGGGTGATGGCGTTCTTGTCGTTAAGAGAGAAAATAATGTAAATGAGACAAAAGCATTGCATGGTCTTGCACAACGACTTATTAATAATGCAGTTCTCGGTGTGACAAAATCATGGGAAAAAAAGTTGGAAGTATTAGGTACGGGGTATAAAGTAAAGTTGCAAGGGAGGGATCTGGTCTTTGATGTTGGATATTCACATCCAGTCAAGTTTATGAGTGTGGAAGGTATACAGTATGCAGTTCAGGCAAATGTTGTGACAATATCGGGAGCAGATAAGCAAAAAGTTGGCCAAATAGCAGATAGAATCAAGTCGATTCGTAAGCCAGATCCATACAAAGGTAAAGGAATTCGTTATGAAGGTGAGCAAATTAAGTTGAAGCCAGGTAAGAAGGCCAAGACAGCATAATTCTATGAAAAATAAAATATTAGTACGAAGAAAAAGAGTGCAAAAGAGAGTGCGATCAAGAATTATTCGCATGTCTGTACATCCAAGACTCTCTGTGCATCGCAGTAACAAGCATATTTATGCTCAAGTTATTGACGATCATAAGATGAGTACCTTGGTATCAGCAAGCGATGCATCGCTTAAAGATGGTGAAAAAATGAGCTCAATGCAGAAAGCTCAGCATGTTGGCAAGACTATTGCCGAACTTATGAAGAAAGCAAAAATTACACAAGTGGTTTTTGACCGCGGTTCTTACCCTTACAAGGGAAGAGTAAAGGCTCTCGCTGAATCAGTTAGAGAAGGCGGTATTACAATATAAAATATTATGGACGGAAGAAATAATCGTAACAATAACCAACAAAGACAGCGACGCGAGCCTCAAGATGGCATCGAGGAAAAGGTTTTACTTATACGTCGTTTATCTAAAAAAACAAAGGGTGGAAACTACATTAGTTTTTCTGCTCTTGTTGTAGTTGGTGACAATATTAGCAAAGTTGGTATTGGCTTAGGTCGTGGTCTTGAAGTTCCACAGGCAATAAAAAAGGCGATTTTATATGCACGAAAAAATATGCTTGAAATCCCAGTATACGAGGAAACACTTCCACACGATATTAAAGTTAAATTTAAGTCATCAAACATTATTTTGAAGCCAGCGCCAAAAGGTGCAGGTTTGAAAGTAGGAAGTGTTGTCCGTTCTATTTTGTCGCTTGGCGGTGTTAAAAATGCATCTGGAAAAATCTTAGGTTCACGAAATCAGGTTTCAAATGTATATGCCGTTATGAAGGCGCTGGAGAGCTTAAAACCTAGAAAATAATTATATGACACAGTTACATTTATTGGTAAAAATTGTTGAGAACAAAAAGAAACGACTCGGTCGGGGACTCGGTAGTGGTGCTGGTGCAAAATCTGGTCGAGGTACGACACGTCATCAATCAGCACGTACAACTATTCCACTTCACTTTGAAGGAGGGCAAAACAGAGCAGTCAAAAAATATCCACTCTTACGTGGAAAAGGAAAGAATAAATCTGTGAAGCCAAGAGCATTAACTCTAAACTTAGATACCCTTTCAAAATTTGAAGCAAACGCAACCGTTACTATTGATACTCTTATCGAAAAGCGCATAATTGACATGTCAGCAAGAGTAAGAGGTGTTAAAATAGTATCTAGTGGGAACCTTTCGGTTCCGTTACAGGTTGCGCTTCCTGTTTCACGAGTAGCAAAAGAAAAGATTGAGCAGGCAGGAGGATCGGTCGTCGTTCTATGAATAACCCGCTTCAGAAATTAAAGATTTTTCTTAAAGATCCTGCTTTACGCAGAAAAATTTTCATAACCTTCGGTATCATCGCTATCTTTAGGGTATTTGCCTATCTCCCTGTTCCAGTCGTTGATAGAGCAGCATTGCAAGGCTTATTTGCATCAAATCAATTCTTTGCACTTCTTGATATTTTCTCAGGAGGAACACTCATTAATTTTTCTGTTATGGCATTAGGTTTAGGCCCCTATATTAATGCATCTATTATTATTCAGTTAATGTCGCTTGTCATTCCACAGTTAGAACAACTAACAAAAGAAGGTGAATACGGTAGATCTAAAATTAATCAATATACACGCCTTCTTACACTCCCCATTACGCTCGTCCAAGGTATTGGTATGTATGTTGTACTCAGGAATCAACAGGTTATTTCCAATCTTGGCTTCCTTGAATTCATTGCATTTCTTGTGACGCTAACCGCAGGTTCATTTGTACTGCTTTGGTTTGGTGAGATTATTTCTGAATTCGGTATTGGAAATGGTGTGTCGATGCTTATATTTGCAGGGATCGTTGCTAGAATTCCTGTGGTAGCAAGTCATGCTCTTTTTACCTCAACATCAGAGAGCGTTGTTTCTTCGGCTATCGTCATGGCTTTGATGATTGTTGTTATAGCAGGTGTAGTCTTTGTAAATCAAGCTGTTAGGAAGGTCCCGGTATACTATGCAAAACGCATTAAAGGCAACAGAGTTTATCAAGGCGCCACAAACTTTTTACCATTAAAACTTAATCAAGCTGGTGTTATTCCTATTATATTCGCAATATCGTTTGTTCTTTTCCCACAGCTTATTGGGAACTTCCTTTTAGGGACGAAGAATCCTGCCGTTGCAGGGATCGCACGTTTTTTGACCCAAGCCTTCCATCCACAAGGAGCTGTGTACAACATTATGTACTTCGTCCTTGTTGTCGCTTTCACATTCTTTTACACCGTCATAGTATTTAATCCAGATAAAATTTCAGAAGAAATTCAAAAGCATGGCGGCTTTATACCAGGAATTCGCCCAGGAGCTGCAACACGCGCATATCTTCAAAACATTCTTTTCAGGATAACTACTGTTGGTGCGCTTTTTCTCGGCACAATTGCTATATTACCTGCTATAATTGCAGGGTTGACCGGAACAAGTAATCTTGTTATTGGTGGAACAGGGGTGTTAATCGTCGTATCGGTTGTCTTAGAAACCTTCAAGGTTCTCGAAACACAAGTTGCTATGAAGCACTACGATAAGTATACCCGTTAATAGTCTATTCTGAATTATGGCAAAAAAAGGTCAAAGACTACAATTCGGACTGCAGTGCACTGTGTGTAACAGTGTTAATTATGTAACTGAACGCAACAAGCAAAATACCGCTGATGCGCTTAAGCTCATGAAATACTGCCAGAGTTGCCGAAAACATACTGAACATAAAGAACGCAAAAAGCTCGACTAAATCCATGAAATTAGTTTTAATTGGTATACCAGGAGCAGGCAAGTCTACGCAGGGAAATCTATTATCCCGTCAGTTTGGCATACCCTATCTTTCTACAGGTCATATTTTTCGCACAATTGCTAAAGAAAAGACCGCAATGGGACGCTACGTAAAAGAAACCATGAGCTCTGGTCTTCTTATGCCAGATGAAGAGACACTTCCTATTGTGGAAGACTATCTTTCACGACGTGAATATAAAAAAGGGTACATCTTAGATGGCTTCCCTAGAACTTTAAATCAGGCAAGAAAATTTAAGAATGGTCTCGACAAAATAATCTACATCGATCTTCCCGATAAAGAAGCGCTCTGGCGCATTGCTTATCGAACTGAAGATGCACGTGATGATCAGACAGTAACAGCTGTCATGAAGCGTATTGAGATATTTCAAGAAGTCACAAAACCAGTCATTAAGTTTTACGAAGAAAAAGGCAAGCTAATTCGCATTGATGGTACAAAGAGCATTGAAGATGTGAATGAAGAGATTTTGAAATTATTAGGAAAAGAATTTTATAAAAACAAAGTACGCGAGTGGAGTCAGAAGCAAAAAATTGTACTAGCGGTTACAGGGCTCCCAGGATCAGGTAAAACTGAAGCAACCACATATTTTAAGAGCAAAAAACTTCCTGTTGTGCATTTCGGCAATATTATTAATGATCTTGTCGAGGAACGAAAGCTTGAACATACAGAAGATGTGCATAAAAAAGTTCGCATGGAGGTTCGCGAAAAGTACGGTATGGAGGCAATGGCCGTACTTAGTAAGGAAAAAATTAGCAAAGCATTGGAAAAGAATACCCTAGTTGTACTGGACGGTTTATATTCATTCGAGGAATATCAATATCTAAGTAAAGAGTTTAAAGACGCAAAGGTTGTTTTATTGGTCCTATGGGCTGATAAAAAAATGCGTTATGACAGAGTTGGACGAAGAAAGGACCGAAGAGGACTTGCCAATGCCGAGCGTGATCTTAACGAAATTTTACAAGCCAATAAGGGTCCAACGCTAGCTTTTGCTGATTACATGGTTATTAACGATGGTTCTATTGCCGATCTTCATGCAAAGCTCGAAGAAGTCTATCGTGACGTATTTTATGCGCTTGATTAAGTATGATTCACTATAAAACTCAAGCAGATATCTCTATCATGCAGCATGCCGGTAAAATTTTGCACGATGTGCTAAAAGAAGCTGCTCATGTGGCAAAGCCAGGAATGACAACTAATCAGCTTAACGATATTATTGATGCCTATATTATTGATCATGGCGCCGAACCAGGCTTTAAAAAGGTTCCCGATTATTCATGGGCGAGCTGTATCTGTGTTAATGAGCAGATAGTTCATACGCCGCCATCTGATCGTGTATTAAAGGACGGCGATGTCGTTACGATTGATTCTGGTGTTTTTTATAAAGGATTGCACACTGATTCTGCGGTAACGATTCAGGTTGGTACACAGACAAAAGAAGTTACACAATTTCTAGAAGCCGGCAAGCAGGCACTCAATAAAGCACTCAAAGTTGCGATAAAAGGAAAAAGAATTGGCGATATATCTATGGCTTTTCAATCTACTATCGAAGGCGCAGGCTACAGCATCGTGCGCGATTTAGTGGGCCATGGCATTGGAAAAGAGCTTCATGAAGACCCTTACGTTCCATGTTTTGTCGATAAACCTATTGAAAAGACGCTTGAATTGAGGCTGGGACTAGTTATTGCGGTTGAAGTCATGTATGCTATGGGTGGCGGAGAAATGGAATACAGTGAAGATGAATGGTCTATAAAAACCGCCGACAACTCGCTCGCAGCATGCTTTGAACACACTGTTGCAATAACTGAAAATGGGTCTTTAATTTTGACATAGGGTTGTGGTACAATATAGACTTTATGAAGAGTCCGGATGTGTTGGTCGTGGAAGGGGAGGTACTCGAAAACCTTCCTAATACTTTATTTAAAGTTCAACTTGAAGAGAAGTTTGAAAATAGGGTAATTACATGTTATCTCTCTGGGAGAATGCGTAGGCATTATATTAAGATACTTCCAGGAGATCGAATCCGCGCTGAAGTAACAAAATACGATCCTTCACGAGGGCGAATTATCTATCGATTATAGTTTTATTATGAAAGTTCACGCTGCTGTTAAAAGAAGATGTCCGAAGTGTAAGGTCGTCGAAAGAAAAGGCCGTAAGTATATTATTTGTGAGAATCCAAAGCACAAACAAAAACAAGGTTAATTAATCATTTATTAAAAGAAACACATGATTCGTATTTCAGGAAGAAATTTGCCAGATGACAAGCGCATTGAATACGCACTTACCATCGTATATGGCATTGGTTGGAAAAAATCATCGGATATATTAAGCAAGATTGGTGTTGATACGCATAAAAAAGTAAAAGACCTCACAGAAGATGAGGTGCATAAAATTCAAACAGAGGTCAGTACATTTAAAGTTGAAGGAGATCTTAAAGAAGAAATTAATTCGAATATTAAGAGATTAAGAGAAATTGGTGCATATCGTGGTATTCGACATTTGCGTGGTCTCCCGGCTCATGGTCAGAGAACGCGTTCAAATGCCCGTACGCGACGTGGAAAGAGAAAGACGGTAGGTGCCCTTAAGAAGGAAGATTTAGCAAAATTAACACAAGCAGCAGCGAAAAAGTAAGATAAATCTAACACTATGAAAAAAGAATCACAAAAAAGAGTTATTGAAAAAGGTCGTATTTATATTACGGCAACTTATAACAATACTTTGGTAACGATCACCGATGAGGTTGGTAAGCCAGTTATTGCAGGTTCATGCGGAATGTTTGGATTTTCTGGAACAAGAAAATCAACTCCATATGCGGCAACGGTAACTGTGCAGACAACATTGACAAAGGCCGTTGACGCGCATCAATTAAGAGAAGTCGCTGTGTACATTAAGGGTATTGGACCTGGTAGAACAGCATCGCTTAAAGCAATAAAAGCAGCTGGTGTCGATATTACACGCATTTTAGACGTGACACCAGTACCACACAATGGTGTTCGTCCACCAAAATTAAGAAAAGGTTAAATTTATAACAATATATGAGATATACAGGACCTAAAAACAGATTGTCACGACGAGAAGGAATTGATCTCGGTTTAAAGACCACTGGATCAAAGGCTCAATCAAGCCTGCTTCGTCGTATGAACATTAAGCCGGGCCAACGCCCAAATTCTCGCATGGGTAAACAAACTGAATATGCACTTCAGCTTCGCGAAAAGCAGAAATTGCAGAGAATTTATGGCTTAACAGAAAAGCAACTCAGAAAATATTTTTCAGATGCAAATCATATGGTAGGTAATACTTCATTCTTGCTTATCCAACTGCTCGAATCCCGCTTAGATAATGCAGTATATAGATTGGGATTCGCTCCAACACGTGCTTCTGCACGACAGCTTGTAAATCATGCACATTTTACCGTTAATGCAAAAAAGAATTCCATTCCTTCCTATAGAGTAAAAGTTGGCGACGTTATTGCTTTTAAAAAGGAGAAAAGTTCAAAAATCCCTTATGTCGCACAGCTTATCGCATTAAAAGACCAGGTGTTGCCTGCATGGCTTGAAAAAAAAGCCCTCTCAGGAAAAGTTAAAGATGCACCAAGTCTTGATGCGCTAAAAGAAGGTGTTGACCTTCAGGCGGTTATTGAGTTCTACTCAAGATAATTTTAAAAATTAAAACAAACTATGATAAAACCCTCTTTTTCCACTAAAAAAATTGAAAGTTCAGAGAACTACGGAAAATTTATACTTACACCACTTCCAGCCGGATATGGTCATAGTATGGGAAACGCGTTAAGAAGAGTTCTTCTTTCATCAATTGAGGGTGTTGCAGTAACCTATGTAAAGATTAACAACACTGTCCATCCATTTTCTTCAATCGATGGTGTAAAAGAATCTGCTCTCGAAATAATTCTTAACATAAAGTCACTTCGCTTTAGTTTTAAAGGCAATGGTCCTTTCACTATGAATCTTTCTCATAAGGGAAAGGGTAAGGTGACTGGTGCCAACTTTAAAGGTGGCGATGTTGAAGTAGTTAATAAAGATCAATCAATCGCTGAGCTTACGACAAGTGATGCAAAGCTTGAGATTGAAATTACTATTGAAAAAGGCATGGGTTTCAGCGCTGCTGAAGAAAAAGAAGAAGCAACATTTGGAACAATGGCAGTAGATTCAGTCTTCTCACCAGTCACAAAAGTTGTCTACAAAGTTGAAGATGAGCGCGTAGGTCGTACCTCCAATTTTGATAAGCTCACACTTGAGATTTGGACTGATGGTGCAATCTCACCAGAAGATTCACTTGCTCAAAGTGCTGAGATTCTTACTTCATTCTTTGGAGAGATCTCCAGCGAGAATGATGAAAAAGCTAGCGGACATAAAGCCGCTTCTTCAGATGGTGAAGGCGCTGTGCGTATCACTGATGAAAAAGTAAATGAAATTATTATTGACGAACTTGATCTTCCTACAAGAGTTATAAATGCTCTTCTTAGAGAAAAGATTGAGACTGTTGGTGACCTTGTAACTCGAGGACCAGAAGCTTTAGCTAATCTCAAAGGTGTAGGTAGAAAATCTATCTCATTAATTGAGAAGGAAGTCGAAAAATTCGGCGTCAAAATTGAACTCAAATGAAGCACAGTATAAAAAAAATCAAATTTAAGCATGGTCAGGATGCAAACGAAGCTCTTATGAGAAAGCTTATTATTAGTTTTGTGCAGTCGGGAAAGTTAAGCACAACACTCAAGAAAGCTAAGGTTCTTAAGGGAGAGGTTGATAAACTTGTCTATAAGGCTTCTCAAGGAAGAGAATCAGATAAAAATGTGCTTTTACGTGAGCTTGGTAATAACGTAATCGTTAAGCACATGCTAACTGTCGTTGGTCCATCATTTGTTGGTCAAACAAGTGGATATACGCGTCTTTTTCGCATGGGACCACGCCAAGGTGACAATGCTGAGGTTGCTCGAATAGAATGGATAAAACCACTTATGGAAACGGCTCCAGCAAAAGTTGAGCCAGAAAAAACCGAAAAGCCAGCTAAGAAAGTTACTAAAAAGGCAGCAAAAACAGAATGACACAATTAACACAAATAACAAAGACAACAAAAGAAAAAGATATCAAAAGAAATTGGCATATTATTGATGCCAATAATCAGATTCTTGGACGATGTGCTACACAGGTAAGCACATTGCTTATTGGTAAGAATAAGGCAACCTTTTCACCAAACATTGATGAAGGTGACTATGTTGTTGTTATTAATGCAAAGCATATTAATGTTACCGGTTCAAAGGAGTTGGAAAAAATATACACAAGATATTCAGGTTATCCTGGCGGATTAAAGAAGACTCCTTATTTCCGTCTTCATGAAAAAGATCCGCGAAAAGTTATTCAGAATGCTGTCTCAGGTATGTTACCAAAGAACAAAATGCGCGATCGAAGAATGCGAAGACTTTTTGTCTTCCCTGAGAATGAGCATCCTTATGCAGATAAATTTACTAATTAAAGAATTAATTCATGGCTAAACAACAAAAAAATATTACGTATTACGAAAGCATTGGCCGCCGCAAATCTGCAATTGCACGCGTGCGACTCTATATTTCTTCTGCTAAAGCTAAATTGCCAAAAAATATGGCAGATGCTAAAAAGGGACAAATATATGTCAATAACATGTTGATAGAAGAGTACTTTCCTGGAGAAGTCTACAAAAAAGAATACTTATTGCCTTTGACCATAACTGATACTGAAAATAGATTTATCATCTCAACATTAGTTCGTGGGGGTGGTATGCAAGGTCAGTTAGATGCTCTGAAGCTTGGCGTTGCACGAGCACTTGAAATGGTTGAAGAAGGAAATCGTCAAAAACTTAAGCCTGCAGGACTCCTTACCCGCGACGCGCGAGTGCGAGAGAGAAGAAAAGTCGGTACAGGTGGTAAGGCACGACGCCAGAAGCAATCTCCAAAGCGTTAATCTTTGTTATTCACCTGTTCCTACAAGAAATACTGCCTGCCACGGTCTATATGAGGTGTAAAAGACTTTATCCTGAAGTACTTCACCAGATGCCGAGTACACTTTGTAGGTAAATTGCGATTTTGCTCCCGGAGCAGCCCAATCAACCTGTTTGGTCACACCACGAGGTAGCGTTGGCGTTTCTTCATATAAGGGGGCTGGGGCAGGTGTGTGGTCATAAACTTTCGCATCTGATAGCTCTACTCGTCTACCATCAGACTTTCCATAAAATGTGAAGGAAAGGGCTTGTGTAGATTTGTTATTGTTAACCTGAATGAGAATATGCGCTGGTGTATCGTTCTTAAACTTAAAATCAACTGATGGAGCATACACCGTTGCGTCAAAACCCGGTTTTCGATCGTTTTCATAATATTTCACACGATACGCATGTCCCTTTCTCTCTACAATAGGCAAACCGGTGTTGAGAGCCGCTCTGAAGAGTGTTGTTGAATCCTGACATACTCCACCGCCATCACCCAAAACAGTTCGTCCATTCTTAATTACATAAGCCGTTTTATAACCTGTGGCTACTGATATATCGCCAACTATTTTGTTGTATGAAAAAATTTCACCCGGAGGTATGAGTACGCCATGAAACTTGGTTGCTGCGAGTGAAAGATTGTGAATTCTTTCGGCAGATGAGCCTCGATAATTTGAAACGCCCTCACCTATTTTTTCTAAAATGCCAAAATCATTTGCCTCAGACAGTAAAATTTTTGGTTTTATGATGCCATCTTGGACATTGATCGTAAATCCAGAGGGGATTGTATTTTCTGAGATGCCGCTAATATTTTTCTCGATATTCTTTTGTGCAGACTCAATATCAAGCGCTATACCATTTTCCTCAATTCTAAAACCTGTTACTTTACCGTTTTTTACTTCGAACAGTGCATCCTTAGGCTCTTTCGTATACGTCTCGTTAAGCTCGGCGAGGTGGGCATCAACAGGTTCTCTCGTGTATTGAGGATGATAGATAAATTGATAATGGGAAAGTCCTAACAGTGTGGAGTACTTTTGAAGCATTCTAGTTGGCCAATTTGGCGATCGGCCTATATCATAGAGCTGATCTGCAATTGTCTTTGCATCATAACGAAGACCCAGCATTTCACCAGAAAAAGTGGCTATATTATCTTGATATTGGATAGTAACCTGGATTGTTTTTAACTGATCATTAATCTTTTCATAATGCTTCACGACTTCATCTTTTGTCATACCCTCGAACAACGTTGTGTTTGCAAAAACTTTCGGATATATCTTGTTCTGATAGCTTTTATCTCTTTTAATTAAAATACCAGCAAGCAGAAGTACATACAAAAGCGTAAAAATACAGGCGAAAAATAACGATTTTGTTATAAATTGAATAAGTTTGATCGACATTGCTTTTGAAATCCAGGCGGATTTTCGTTACTATGTAGTAAGTATTATACACATATGTCTGACGAAAACACCAACGTTCCTGTGTTCGAAACTATTCCTGTTGAGGATGAACACCCTGTTGCATCGGCCCCACCTGAAGACACAATAATTCCGGAGGTTATCCCTGAGGAGCTAACGCCTGAGGATGTGTCCGGCGATGATAATGGTGGATCAGTACCACCAAGTATAGAAGACAATCTTCCTCCCATGATGGAGGAAGAAGATGATCATAAGAAAAAGTTTATTTTCATTGCTATTGGAGTTGTCGTTTTTCTTTTAATATTTTTTGGTATTCTCTCTCTCATTTTTTCACTCGGAAAAAAAACTGGAAAAGTTGAACTTGAATATTGGGGACTCTGGGAAGATGAAAAAATATTCGAGGGAGTTATTCAAGATTATCAGAAGCAAAATCCTAATACGACCATTACATATGTCAAGCAATCGCCAGAAGATTATAGACTAAAGTTGGTGGCGCGCATAAAAGAGGGAAATGGTCCAGATATATTCCGTTTTCACAATACATGGTTACCCTCCATTTCTGAAATAGTATCCCCCTTGCCTTCTAAAGTCATGTCGAATGCAGAATTTGAAAGCACTTTTTACAAAGTTGCTCAAACTGATCTCAAATTGGGAAATGCTTATTATGGATTGCCGCTTGAAATTGATGGGCTAGTTCTTATTTATAATAATGATCTTTTAAGAAAAGCTGGCGTTACTTCTCCGCCAAAAACATGGGAAGAGTTACTAAATGTTGCAAATACATTGAGGGTTCAAGATGCTGATGGTAATATTCTTACGTCGGGCATAGCCCTAGGAACAGCAAACAACATTGAACATTATTCGGACATCTTAGGTTGGATGCTGCTACAAAATGGCGCAGATCTTCGTAATTTAGATTCAAATGAAGCAATTGAGGTGCTTGCAAATTATCGACAGTTTGCAGAGCCACCACTTAATTTCTGGAATGAAAAGATGCCAAACAATATTTCTGCCTTTATCGAAGGGAAGGTGGCGATGATTATTGCGCCCTCATGGCGCATATTAGAGATTAAAGCTGCTAATGCTGAGCTTGATGTTAAAACAACCTCGCTTCCTTTGTTGTCAGGCAACCAACCGCTCTCACTTGCTACATATTGGGTTGAGGGAGTTTCTAAGGCTAGCAAGCATCAGGCTGAGGCATGGAAGTTTCTTCATTTTCTTATCCAAAAGGAAACTATGACCAAAATATATCAAACCCAGTCACAAACACGCATTTTTGGTGAACCGTACTCAAGGGTTGACTTACGTGACAGTTTAACTCAAAATGAATATATCGGTTCAGTCGTAGAGCAAGCTCCTTACATGCAAAGTTTGCCTATGATTTCACGAACACATGATAAAGGCATAAACGATGAAATAATCGCATATATTGAAGATGCAATAAACGCGACATTGAAAGGTGTTTCATATAATCAGGCTTTTGGAACAGCAGGAAAAGGTATTAAGCAAGTATTTACAAAATACAATATTAAATAATCATGAATTTATTTGGAAAGCAGAATAAAAAGGAATATGTAGCGGCAATATTGTTGCGACATAGTGATGGTCAGGCCTATCTATTGGAGACCATTGAAACAACCCGATCAATTAAATTGATTGATCAACGAGCTTTCAATTTTACGAATGGCTGGGATAACTTAACGTATGATGTCGACGAGCTACTTTTCAATTTAGAAAATGATCACAAAATTGAGCTAAAAAAAACAGCTTTTTTTGTCTACTCACATCTTATCGATCTTCATACGCGAGACATTACCTCACCATATAAGGAATTTTTAGAAAAAATCATTAAAGACAATGAATTGGAGTCACTCGGGTATCTAGAAATGGATCAAATAATATCAAAATACCTCGCTGTAAAGGAAGGCTCGCCTCTTTCTGCCACCGTAATTGAAATTGATACCCCTGCCGTCTCTGTGTTTATGTACCAGGCTGGTGAGCTTGTTTTTTCTGAATCGGTAGCTCGCAGTGAAAACATTGTGTCTGATTTGACTGAACTTTTTCAGCACACTCAGAAAGATACCATGCTCCCAACTAGGCTCGTAATGTACGATTCACATGGACTTGAGGACGAGGCATCAAAAATTATTTCTCATAAATGGCCAAAAGATGTGTTCATGCATGTGCCAAAGGTGGACATTATTAACGAAATGGATTTTACCAATGCGATTCTTCAGGCATCACCGGAATATGTTTTCTCACATACCGAAGTGCATAGTGATGCAATTCCTGACGCTGTAGTTGCCCCAGAAAGCACGACTGTTCCAGAGGATTTAGGTTTTGTAGTGGGGGCGGATGTGAAAAAAGACAAGCTGCCTGAACCTGTGGGGTATGATGTATACGAATCGCCCATGCAAGTAAAGCCAAGTATGTCAGGTGGGTCAATTTTTGGTAAGGTTAGAAGTTTGATAAAAATACCGCAGATGCCTATGCTTCAGTCTTCTCGAAAAAAACCACTTATCATTGCTCTAATTGGACTTTTGATAGTAGTGATAGGACTAGGTGCGGGTTTATATTATGCGCATGCTGCAACGTTAACTGTCTATTATGAGAGCTCAGAAATTAGCGAGGAAGTCAATTTTGATAAGGCGGATTTTATTGAAAAAAAGGCTGAAAAGATTGATGTAGAAGCATCTGTTGAAACGACAGGAACTAAAAAAATTGGAGAAAAAGCATCTGGCTCAATCACCATATTCAATGCAACGGAAAGCGATAAGACATTTAAAAAAGGGACAAAGCTTTCTGCACCCAACAAGTTGGTTTTTGTACTTAATAGCGATGTTACAGTAAAAGCAGCAACAAAAACCGTTACAGGAAGTGGCGATATTCTGACGACAACCTCAAAGGAAAAAGCTGAAGCCACTGCAGAAGACATAGGAACAACATACAATCTTGCGAAAGATACCAAATTTACCTTCGATGGCAGTTCAGATACGACCTACTTTGCAAAGGCTAATGATGCATTCACGGGAGGAACAGAAAAAGAAATACAGACTGCATCAAAAGAGGATTTTTCACGAATTGAGAAAGAAATTCAGAAGCAAATCAATCAAAAAAAAGCAGATGCGCTTAAACAAGGGTCTGATGCACACAAGGTGCTAAGTGAACTTACAGAAATCGAACTAGTTAAAGAGGATTATTCAAAAGAAGTTGCTGAGGAAGCTAAGACTTTAGACGCGAAAGTGACAGCCGAAGTAACGTATTATTTGTATGATGAAGCAACAGTAAAGAAGGCACTTGTTGAGGCGCTTGCAGATAAAATTCCAGATAATTATGAATTAACACCTGATAAGGTGACATTTACTGTTTCCTCATCAGAAAAAACAGATGATGGCATAAATCTTACTTTAGAAGCAAAAGGAGAGCCGTCATATAAAATAGATCAAGGAAAGATTATCGGACTGATAAAAGGTAAGTCCACAGGATCAGTCGAAAAAATTCTTAAAGAAAATACCGATACAAAAGGATTTTCTATGGATGTTGCATCGCCCATTCCTTTCTTTAAGTTTTTTACTCCATTTTTTGACAAAAACTACAAAATTACAACAGAACCGTTACAATAACGAAATATATGGCATTGTATTCGTATAAAAAGCAGATTTTTGGTCCCAAAAAAGCTATATTGGTAGCTGTTTCTTATATTTCGATGACATTGGGCTCGTTGTTTCTTTTTTGGTCATTTTATCCTGTCTTAGCCTCAGAGTTTTATACGAGAGTTTTTATTGATGACAATATCAAGGCCGCGGTTCCCAATAATGTAACCACCTCAATCGAAAAAGCAAATTTGGTTAATGGAACCACAAATAAATTTTCAACGAATCTTATTGACTATTCCAAAGCCTCAAACTGGTTTGTAACCCCTGAAAATATGGACCAACTTGGCCCTGAAGATTTAGAAGATGTGCGTGAATATACGCTTGATATTCCCAAAATTAATATTTCAAATGCTCGTGTGCTTGTGGGAGGTGATGATCTTTTCTCTGGTGTTGTGCATTACATGCCCCGTACTTTGCCAGGTAAACGAGGAAAAGTTTCACTTTTTGGGCACTCATCATTGCTCCAGCTCTATAAGCCCAATAATTACGAGCACATTTTCAGCTATGTGCCCTTTTTGGAAAAAGGAGATATGATCTATGTGACCGTGCAAGGGGCCAAATATTCATATGAGGTGTACGATAAAGTTGTGGTCAAACCCGAAGAGGTGGATGTACTTGATCAGCAGTACGATGGTGTTTACCTTGACCTCATAACCTGTGTGCCACATGGAACATATCTAAAAAGAGCTGTTATTAAGGCAAAACTCAAAGATCTGACCTCATAATCACCTCGCCTTGGGTTGTTTTATCCTATAAAATATGTTAAAATTCATACCTAACTTTTTCTATGCCAGCCTATATTAAAAAACAAACCGGATTCTATGGGATAGTAGTTCGTTCGGTTTTTTATGTCTTTTTTTACTTCATAGTGCTTCTTATTTTCATTGGAGATGTTGTGCTGTCATTGTTTAAGCCATTTATTAACGTACTGACTTCAATTTTTAACATAATTCGCACTATTTCGGTTCCTGCTATTCATAAACCTTCCTTGAAGCTTCCTAAAAAGAGTCTGAAAAGCAAAAAATCTGTTGTAATGCCCTCAATTACTAGTTTTAAAATGAAAACAACGTACTTTCTTATCGGTGCTTTAACCGCCTTATCAATAGTTTTTATTAATCAAGGCTATAATTTTATTCTTTCTCTTCCAAATCCACGTTTAATCGGTAACGTAAATTTCCCAGTTTCAACACAAATTTATGATAGAAATGGTGTTCTTCTCTACGATTTCTATAAGGATCAAAACCGCACTCCGATTGATATCGACTCATTACCAAATCACGTAATTCAAGCAACTATTTCAATTGAAGATAAAGATTTCTATACACACAATGGTGTATCACCTGTAGGTGGTATTTTGCGTGCAATTAAAGAAATGATTGTAAAGGGTGAGCTTCAGGGAGGCTCAACCATTACTCAGCAACTTGTAAAAACATCACTTTTAACACCAGAGAGGACGCTTCAAAGAAAGGCAAAGGAAGCCGTCTTAGCAATTTGGACAGAGCAACTTTTTTCAAAAAAGGAAATTCTTGAAATGTATCTCAATCAAGTTCCATATGGTGGATCTGCGTATGGTATTGAAGAGGCCTCAAAAACCTATTTTAATAAATCTGCTAAGGATCTCACAGTTAGTGAGGCTGCTATGCTTGCGGGTCTTACACGTGCTCCTTCTAAATATTCTCCTTTTATTAATCCGCAGTATGCAATTAATAGAAAGAATGAAGTATTGCATGCAATGTATGAACTTGGATATCTTAATCGCAATCAATATGCAAAGGAACTTCAATCGAATATCACCATTCAACCACCTAAGGTTTTTGTGAGAGCTCCGCATTTTGTTTTTTATGTTAAAGCACTGTTGGAAGAGCAGTTTGGTATTCAAAGGATTGAAGAGGGTGGTTTGCGTGTCACAACATCACTCGACATAAATCTTCAGGAAGAGGCTGAGAAAATTCTCGTTGAAGAGTTAGATCGTATTAAAAATCTTAATGTGTCGAATGGAAGTATCGTTATTACATCACCCAGCACAGGTGAAGTATTAGCTATGGTAGGATCCAGAAATTATTATGAACAGCCGTACGGTGCATTTAACGTCGCCACAGCACGTCGCCAACCTGGTTCTTCAATAAAGCCGCTTCTTTACTCGCTAGCTCTCGAGGATAGCTATACAGCAGCAACTATTATCGAAGATAGTCCGGTGCAGTTCTCAGTGCCTGGAAGTCAGGTGTATAGGCCAGTTAATTATGATGGTCGCTATCATGGAAGGGTGCCGCTGCGTTATGCTCTGGCCAATTCATACAACATACCTGCGGTAAAGACTTTAAATACACTTGGAGTGGATAAGTTTATTGCACATGCGCAAAAACTAGGCATAACAACATGGGATACGCCAGAACGTTATGGATTGTCTCTTGCACTAGGAGGAGCTGAAGTTCGTATGATTGACATGGCAGTTGCATATGGCACATTTGCGAACTACGGTATGAAGACCCCATTAAGACCAGTCCTTTCGATTACTGACTATCGTGGTCAACATCTTTCTCTTACCGGAGCGCCTCCAGAAAGAGTGTTGTCAGAGGAAACAGCTTTTATATTGTCAGATATCCTCTCGGATAATTATGCTCGCCAATTTGCTTTTGGTCTAAATTCAGATCTAAATCTACCAGGGTACACGGTTGCGGTAAAAACAGGCACTACAAACAGTAAGCGTGATAATTGGACAATTGGCTATAATCGCAAGTTCTTAACAGCTGTATGGGTGGGCAATAATGACAACACGCCCATGAATCAAAGCCTCACATCTGGGGTCACAGGTGCTTCTCCAATTTGGAAGAGAACGATGTCCATGGTGCTCGAGAAAAATATTCCTGTAAAGGGTGATGTTCAACCACCATTAGACTTTGCTATCCCCGGGAATATTGTGTCCAAGCCATGTTACTACAATCGCGTTGAATACTTTAAAGTGGGGACGAGTCTTGATGGGTTTTGTAAGCAGTCTCTTATCAGTCCCACTCCCGATCCTAACCAGTCTGCTCAATAAATTTACGGTTTTTGTGTAGGGCTTATCGTAGTTGTGACAGGTGAAGCGAAGAACTCTTGTGGAATGATAAGTGTGCGGATCGTTGTAGCCTTATCTTTCTCTTTAGCTGGTTTTATATATACAGCATGAATTTTATCTCCAATTTTGTATTTACTAAAGCCACCTTTAACCACTTCAAAACTTTTTGTGTCCATAATCTGTTGTAATGTTGCGGTTTCTATATCAAGACTTACTTCCTCTTTTTCATGTGTAACGATATCTATCGAAAGATTGTCCTTATCAACATTGGTAATTTCACCCTGCACTGTTATATAGTGAGCCTGCTGAATGACTTTATTGGCAGAGATTTGATCCTCAATAATTGGGCCAAATACAGTTAAGAGATCACCCTTTTCAAGATCATTTTTTTCAGCTGCCACTATTTTTTTTGGTGTGGCAGTAAAGAATTTAGTTACCGTATCATCAATGCTTACTTTATAGGTTGTTGTCCCATCCTGTTGTAGCTCTATAACATCATCATCGATTTTTTGTAGTATACCCGATACAACTTTCTTGCTCGATTTATTGATTTCATCGACTTTATCTTCGATTTTTTCTTTTATTATTTTTAATGTGTCATCGAGAGGCTTGCTTTCGGTTGTTGGAGTAGCTTTTGGTGTCACTTTTGCTGTAACTTTTGGCGTTGTAGTCTGAGCAAAGCTGAGTTCTGGATGTGTAAAAAGAAGTCCAAAAAGCAAAAAATATAGAAGTTTTCTATTCAGCTGTTTCATATTATTTTTCATCAACGTAGTAAATAGTAAGAGGTCGTGTTTCAATATTCTTCTGATCATATGATGTAATAAGAATGCTATTTGCACCTTCCATAAGTTTGATTTTTATAGTGAATTCGTCTGCATCTTGTTTCTGAGCTACTTCTTGAACTGGGCTTTGTACAACAAGGAGAGAACCTTTTTTTGCCTTACCTTTAATTTCGATTGTATCGGAGCTGGCGAGACTACCATCATCCGGGCCAGATATAAGAAGTGGCTCCACAACAGACGTTGATATGGAAATTGTCGGGGTAACCTTTCCATCAATAGCGAGTTGGCTGTCAGAACTGGAATTTAATTGCGTTCCTCTAATAACCCAAAGAGCAATAAGTACTCCTGCGCCAATGCCAAGAAGAATTGCAAAAACGGTCTCCTTCTTCATAAGTTCATCTATAATAAGCCACAAACTATCAATTGTCAAATAAAACAGGCTTTGCAGAAAGTGGTAACTGTTTAATTAAATCTGAGGTGTTATATAGGATTCCTGAGGATAAAAATAAGTCTTCTGCCGTCTTTTTTAAAAGATAAGAGGCAATAGTAATTGAATTGAACGCAGAATTTTTTGTGTAGAGAGCCGCTGCAATACCGGCCAATACATCACCCGTTCCACCCTTTGTGAGGCCGGCATTGCCACCTGTAATGATCGCCGAGGCTTCGCCATCGGCGGCAATATCAGAGATTTGTTTAAAAAGAATTGCAGTGTTATATTTTTGTGCTGTTGCAATAACAACTTCTTTTTTTTCTTCCAAAGGCATATTGCAAAGATCTGTTGTAAAGAGCGCTTCAAACTCTTTGCAGTGTGGCGTTACGATAGGCATTGTTTTTAACTGTGCCAGCCACGCCACATCCATCATTTGAAGCGCAGCTGCATCAAAGACAAATTTTTTCTCAGGATATTGTTGTATTAAGAAGCGAATGAGAGCGTATGTATATTCCGCTTCGTTTTCAAGTTGACAGATTTTTTCAAAAGTCAGCGATGCTGATTTCACGGACTGGCTCACTTCGCCCCGCTCCATCCCAGGACCAATCAAAATACAGTCATCTTCTTCAACATAACTAAGTACATCTTTCTGATGAATGACAATACCATCAACAAAATGCGACTTTAAGTTAACCATTATTTCACCATTTTCTTTTGTTGAGGAATAATGCACCATATCTACAAGTCGAGAGGCTGCTTCAGCAGCCCATATGGATGCTGCGTGAAAAATTGATGATCCACCGATAACCAACAATCGTCCATTTTGGCCTTTGTGCGAATCTTTACCCGGAAGTTGAAGATATTGTAGTGCATCTTTAAGACTTTTTTCTGGAGAAACAGATACCATGTGTACCATTATACCCGAGTCGTTCCATTGATGTGGGTGTGTTACAATAGATATCTATGAAGACCCATACCGACTTAATTGAAAAATTTAGCTCGTTCTGGAAGGACAAAAATCATAAAGAAATTCCTGCAGCATCACTTGTTTTAGCTAATGATGCAACAACACTTTTCACGAGCTCAGGGATGCAGCCACTCGTGCCTTATCTCATTGGCCAGCCACATCCAGAGGGTTCACGTTTATTCGATATCCAACCAAGTATTCGCACACAAGATATAGAAGAAGTGGGTGACAATCGTCATACAACCCTGTTTTATATGATGGGCAACTGGTCATTAAATGATTACTTTAAGAAAGAGCAACTTGGGTGGAAATGGGAATTTTTTACTAAAGTTCTGGGTCTTCCTGCAGAAAAATTGTATGTGTCTGTATTTGAAGGGACAAATGATGTGCCGCGAGATGACGAATCAGCTGCGATTTGGAAAGACCTTGGTATTGATACATCACATATCTATTTTTACGGACCAGATAAAAATTGGTGGTCACGTTCTGGTCCGCCCGACAAGATGCCTGATGGTGAAATTGGTGGTCCAGATTCAGAAATTTTTTATGACTTTGGAACGCCACATAGTAAGGAATTTGGTGATACATGTCATCCTAACTGTGACTGTGGACGCTTCATGGAAATCGGTAATTCTGTTTTTATTCAATATATAAAAAAGAACGGTAAACTTGAAGAACTTGCGCAAAAAAATGTGGATTTTGGAGGGGGTCTTGAAAGAATTTTATCGGCATGGAATGACAATCCCGATGTTTTCTCCACAGACATTTTTAGTGGCATTATTAAAGAAATCGAAACACTTTCTCATCGTTCATATACTGATGAGAGTGCTCAGTTTGCAATTCGTGTAGTCGCTGACCATATGCGAGCTGCTGCTCACCTCATTAAGGATGGTGTTGTCCCTGCAAATAAGGAGCACGGGTATGTTCTCCGCAGACTCTTGCGTAGGTCTGCAATAAAGATGTACGAACTTACCGGCTCGATTTTCATGGGTTCTTACGAACCGATAGTTTCTGCAATCATGCCAGAGAAGCATATTGCTGAAGTCGTCGATGAAGAGATGAAAAAATTTAATGCAACTTTGGAAAAGGGTCTAATGACTGTAGAAAAACAAAAGGAATTCTCAGCTAAAAGTGCATTTGATTTGTATCAAAGCTACGGTTTTCCATTTGAGTTGACACAAGAAATAGCCGCAAAAAAAGGCATTGACCTCAAGAAGGAAGACTTTGATAAAGAATTCGAAGAGCATAAGCAGCTATCAAAAACAACTTCTGCAGGAAAATTTAAAGGAGGGCTTGCTGATCAGTCAGATCAGGTCTTAAAGTATCATACGGCTACACACCTGCTCCATCAGGCTCTTAAAGATACATTTGGAGACATAATACGTCAAGAAGGCTCAAATATTACTCAGGATCGTATGCGATTTGACACACGTCTTGATCATAAACCGACCAATGAAGAGGTTAAGAAAGTTGAAGATATTATTAACGCTAAAATTAAAGAAGCACTTCCTGTATATGCGTTGCAAATGACAAAAGCTGATTCAGAAAAGCTAGGTGCAGCAGCATTTTTTAAAGAAAAATATGGTGAAACCGTACAGGTATATTGTATTGGTGGTGATCCCGAGCATCCTGAACAAGCATATTCCAAGGAACTATGTGGTGGGCCACATGTACAAAACACAAGTGAGATAGGACACGTAACCCTTTCTAGGGTAAAAAAAATAGGTACGCAGCTTGTTCGTTTTTACGTCGAATGACTTCTGCTACAATAAAATCTATATGCAAGAAAGAATAAAAAAGGTTCTTAATAATTTTAAAGGTCCCTATTCTAAAAAGAAAATTAAGAAGCTTGTTCTCCAATATACCATTGGCTTTATGGTCGCAGGTTGGATTGTTGTAGGAGTTCTTTTTTACCTTTTTATTTTCAAGGATCTTCCTGACCCAAAAGGATTAAGAAATTACGGGGTTATTCCACTTTCGAGTCGTATTTATGACAGAGACGGCGAGCTTTTGTATGAAATTTTTAGAGATGAAAATAGAACCCCTATTAAATTAAAGGACCTTCCTAAACATGTTTCTCAGGCAACCTTGGCCATTGAAGACGCAAATTTTTATAAGCACGGAGGCATTTCTCTGTTTGGAGGTATATTGAGAGCCGCAAAAGATATGGTACTAAAAGGAAAGTCGAAGCAGGGCGGGTCTACAATTACACAGCAGCTCGTAAAATCAGCACTTTTAACTCCAGAGCGTACCATTCAGAGAAAACTTAAAGAAGCTGTTCTAGCAATTCAAATTGAGCATATGCTCACAAAAGATCAAATTCTCGAGCTATATTTAAATCAAGTTCCTTACGGTGGTGTGTCATATGGTATTCAAGAAGCTGCTCAATCGTATTTTCAAAAAGATGCAAAGGATTTGTCTGTAGCAGAAGCCGCGCTCCTCGCTGGGCTTCCTGCAGCGCCAAGTGCATATAATCCGTTTACACATTTTGACAGAGCTAAGAGCAGACAACTTTCAGTTCTTAAACGCATGGAAGATGTGGGTTTTATTACCGAGCAGCAACGCATCGATGCAGAAAGAGAAGAACTTCATTTAATTCCACCAGGAAACACGATCAAAGCGCCACATTTTGTGTTTTATGTGCGTTCTATTTTAGAAGAGGAATACGGGAAGCAATTGGTTGAAGAAGGTGGATTAATTGTAAAGACAACTTTAGATAGCGATTTTCAAGCCTCAGCAGAGGCCATATTAAATGATGAGGTTGCAAAGATAAAAAAGCTTCGCGTGTCGAATGGCGCACTGCTTGTAACAAGGCCATCAACGGGTGAAATTCTTTCTATGGTTGGGTCAACCGATTTTTTTGCAACAGGTTCCGGTTCATATAATGTGACAACCGCACAGAGACAACCCGGCTCATCAATCAAACCAATAAATTATGCGATTGGTATCGATAGAAGAATTGTTACAGGGGCTAGTGTGTTTGTTGATGCTCCAACATGTTTTTCTGCACCAGGGCAACCCAAAGGATATTGTCCAGTAAACTATGATGGAAGTTATAGAGGTCCTGTAACGCTTCGTTTCGCATTGGCCAACTCCTTGAATATTCCGGCTGTAAAAATGTTGGCGAAGAATGGCGTTGAAAATTTTGTCGCATCATCGAGCGCGTTTTTAATTGATTCATTGAAAGACCCAAAGAGATATGGTTTGTCACTTACTCTTGGTGGAGGAGAGGTCACTATGGTAGAAATGGCACAAGCATTCTCAGCATTTGCTAATGAAGGTGTGCCTAGAAAACTAACAAGCATTTTAGAAGTTAAAGATAAGAATGGAAAAGTCCTTTACGAATATAAAGATCCAAATTTTGTACAAAATGTTGATGCGCCAATAGATTTTCCTAATTTCCTGTCTATAAAAGGGAAGCGGGCAATCTCTAAGGAAGCTGCGTTTATTATTTCTAGTATTCTACAAGACAATGGTGCTCGCTCAGCAGCTTTTGGACCATCCAGTAGCCTTGTGGTGAAAGGCAAAAAAGGTGTTTCTGTAAAGACTGGGACGACCAATGATTTACGTGATAACTGGACGATCGGATACACCCCTAATTTTCTTGTTGCTGCTTGGGTCGGGAACAATGATAATTCGGCCATGTCAGGATTAGCTTCAGGCATTACAGGAGCTGCTCCAATTTGGAATAAAGTCATGTCTAGAGTTTTACAGAACCAACCAGATTTACTTTCGAGACAACCCGATGGAGTAGTAGGGAAGTCAGAATGTATTATTAAAGATCCTTCACAGCAAGATCCAAATGCACCGGTACCTGCAGATGGAAGTCAGCCAAATTGTCAGTCACAGTTTGAATATTTTATCAAGGGCACGGAGGGTACTGGTGCTGGGTCAATTTCAAAAGAGCAGGTACCTGTTAACCGTGATACAGATGTATATCTGCCCGAGGAGGGTAATCCTGCAGTTGAAATGCGAGAGCATACGGTGGTATGGGATGGCCTTGCAAAGTACTGTTTAGACTGTAATCACGAAGGCGAACCGCGAACGACGGTTATTGTACCGCCAAACGGCATAACCGCACCAACAAGAGCAGTGGTGAGACAGGAATAAGCAAGGGATTAAGAAAGGGCATCTATGCCGGGCAGCGAACCATTCTCAATAAATTCAAGCATTGCTCCCCCACCGGTAGAAATATGTGAAATATGCGAAAGCGCATCTGCTGATTTGTCTTCAAGAATAAGCAGCGTATCGCCGCCGCCGATTATAGACAAAGCCGAGCTGTTGGCGGCAATTGCATAAAATATTGAATCGGATCCGGCGCGATACGCCGGGTCCTCATAATAGCCCATTGGACCATTCCAAATTATTGTGTGGGCAGTTGAGATTATTTCCTTGTACTTTCTGATTGTTTCCGGTCCAATATCAAGAATTGCTTCTTCATCACCAACTATAAAATCTGATGGCATGTGTATGAGACAATTTTTTTCTTCAGCTTTTTTCAAAAATGATATTGCTTTTTCAAGATAATTTTTTTCATATAAGCTTTTTCCCATATCTCTGCCTTGTGCAGCTAAAAATGTGTTTGCTAAGGCACCGCCAAGGAGAATATGATCAGATGATTCGATAAATTTTTCAATCAGTTGAATTTTGGTTGATACCTTTGCACCTCCCAAAATCGTAACACGCGGCTTTCCTTTTCCACCAATTGCTTTCTTAAGCATTTCAACTTCTTTCATAAGCTGGAACCCAGCGAAGTGGGGTAGTAGTTTTGGCAAGCCAGTTACTGTTGACTCACTTCTATGTGAAACAGAAAATGCGTCATTAACATACACATCTGCATAGCCAGCAATTTTTTTAATATATCCTTCATCGTTATTTTTTTCTTGTGGGTAAAAACGAATGTTCTCGAGCAGGATGATTTGATCCTCCGTTTGAGCAAGAATACTGCTATCATCAGCAAGAAAATCTTCAACAAACTCAACTTCTTTCTCTGGAAATAATTCTTTCAATCTTGACACAACAGGTTGCAAAGAAAATTTGGGTTCTCTTTTCTCGGGTCGTCCGAGGTATGAAATAAGAATAAGTTTGTTGTTATGCGAAAGAAGATGATCGAGTGTTGGTTTGACCGCAAGAATACGTGCGTCATCTTCGACTTTTCCATCTTTAATGGGAACATTAAAATCAACACGCACGATGACTCTTTTGTTTATTATTTCAGACGAATCGACTGACTGCATCTTTTGTATTGATAACGCGTAATTCTTTAAATAAAAGCTCAAGTTTTTTTTCGACTGCATTCATCATGATCTCTTTTTCATCCTTTGTGATATGCCAGGTTTCCTTTTTGAATGCTCCCCATGCTTTTTTGCGAGATTTATATATAAACTGCTCATCTGTCATGCCTTCTTTAAATTCTTCACGAGCATTTTCTCTCAACCACGCCCACATTTTCTGCTTCAGCTCTTCATTCATATGAGCGTAAATAATATTCTGGAATTCAGTTGCAAGATGAATTTCTAATGTTTTATGTTCAGGAAATTTGTTGAAAAGCTCTTCAGGTAATGTCGATGCTCCATGTTGCACTGGTCCTCCAAGTCCATATTTTGATCGTGCAACATCTCCAATATTTTTAATAACATCAAAATCAATTGTGACATCTGCAAGCGTGCCGTCAGGTAATGGCACGCCACCATGACTTGTGCCGGTCTGAATTGCTACTTTGCTAATACCTGGCACTCCTTCGCCCAGGTTTTTTATGTAACCTTCCATAAATGCTTCATAATCTTCAACTGTGCTATTTTTGCCTCCAATGTGACCAATTTCACCACCTATTGATACGGTCACACCTTTGGGTTGTACTGATCTAATATATTTTGTCATCAGAGCAGTCATTTCATAATTATTTTTCTGCTGCTCATCAATCGTTGGCTTATCCAAATCAACCAGGGTTGATCCATCAATATCAATATTGTAGAAAGCTCCATCTATTGAGCGATCTATTAAATCTTTGACACGCGCGATTTCTTTTTCAGGTGATTCATGAAATATATCTGCTTTCATTTGATAATGATCACCAAGTATAAAAACCGGGCCTTTATATCCGGTTTTTATCGCGCCAGCAATAATAGATGCAGAATAGTCAGAAGGCGGCTGGCCAGTATATTGTTGCTCAGTATTTGCCAGTTCAAAGGTAACGCAGCCAACATTGAGTTTCATTATGACTTTGAAAACTCTTTGGGCAAAGTCATATGTCAACATACGCACATTCATTGCTGGAACGGTAAATCCTGAAAGCTCGCCACGTCCGAAGGCCATATAGACTTCATGAATGGATTGAGAATAAATTCCTTGTTCTTTCGCTATTTCGCGAATCTTTTTCTGTGTGGATAGTCGAACTTCTGGATCATTGTCAAGCGCGGCAGTGTAGGCAAGTTCATCTATATTAATTTCGTCCAGCATGTGAGTTAAATCTAGCTGAGAATTAATGGAAAGTCAATATGCTTACACTATAAGACGTATAGCATCTACATGTTTTTTTGACCATCTTTGTCCTGTGTACTAGTGCGTGGAGGGAGTTTTACTAGCTTTTAACCTTATAAGTTAATCTTTCACATATCTTGCACTAGTGCATGGAAACATAAAGGTCTGTTAAACATGTGGCAGAAGTTTCTAGCGAATATGATAATTTTTTCTTAATACTTTCATGCTAAACTCGCCATATGAGGAAACACGTGCGCTTAGTGAATAAAGATATGTTGGATAGTGTTACGGAACACTTGGTCTGTTTGAAAAGTGCAGAAGAGTACGAGGAATTTTTATTAGAAATACTTTCACCTCGTGAGTTACGCATGATATGTAATCGCTATCAAATTGCAGCTCTACTTAATGAAGGTTGGGATTATCGAGCCATAGCTCATATGTTAAGCGTGGGAGTGGGTACAATAAGCCGTATTTCACTGCAAGTTCAGTTACGTAGACATTTAGTGAATGCTGTATAAGCTGTTATAATAAGCTTCATGCTGCAAGTCAAAAATTTCACTGTTTCAATAGGCGATAAACAAATTCTTGACAATCTAAACTTTACCTTTGAAAAAGGGAAGGTGTATGCAATTATGGGCCCAAACGGTTCAGGAAAATCAACACTCGCTGCTTCAATAATGGGTCACCCGCTTTACACCCTGTCAGAAAAATCCAGGTTGAAATTCAATAATATTGATGTAAAGGAAGAAGAAGCCTTTCAACGAGCAAAAAGAGGCATCTTTCTTTCATTCCAGTCACCTTTAACGTTGTCAGGAGTTAATGTATTCCAATTGCTTCGCGTAGCGCTTGATGGAAAACTTGACCCATTAACATTGAAAAATAAGCTAAAAGAGCTTGCTAAGAAACTCAAAATAAAAGAAGAGTTGTTGTCACGTTCTTTGAACGATGGTTTTTCAGGAGGAGAAAAAAAGAAAATGGAAATTCTTCAAGCCGCCATAATGGAGCCAGCATTTTTAATGCTAGACGAAATTGATACGGGTGTTGACGTGGATTCGCTCAGAACAATTGCTGAATTTCTTTCAGATATGAAAAGTAAGGATAGATCAATTGTTATCATTACCCATTACAATAGAATTTTGAAATATTTAGAACCCGATGAGGTTTTGGTAATCATGAATGGAAAAATTGCTACTCATGGCAAAGCCGATCTTTCTCAAAAAATTGAAGCCGATGGATACGGTTGGATAGAATGACAAAAACTGCTCAAGATAATCTGGACTTCGACTACAAATATGGATTTTCAATGCCTGATACCTCTGTGGTTAGGATTCCCAAAGGGATAAATGAAGATATTGTCAGACAAATTTCAGCATTGAAAAATGAGCCGCAATGGATGACAGATCTGCGTGTTAAAAGCTACAAGATTTTTTTAGAAAAACAGATGCCTGAGTGGGGTGCTGATTTATCAGGAATTAATTTTGATGAAATAACCTATTTTGCTCGCGCGACGAAGGATCAGTCGGATTCTTGGGAAGATTTGCCAGAGGAGATTAGAGAAACATATGACAAGATAGGCGTGCCGGAGGCAGAGAGAAATTTTTTAGCAGGGGTTTCGGCACAATATGATTCTGAAGTAGTGTATGAAAAGGTGCAAGAACAATTAGGCAAACAGGGAGTTATTTTTTGCGATATGGATACTGCGTTGCAAAAATACCCGGAAATAGTCAAGGAATATTTTGCAACGCTGATTCCTCCTTACGATAATAAATTTGCCGCGCTCAATACGGCGACGTGGTCGGGAGGATCATTTGTGTATGTGCCAAAGGGGGTAAAAGTTACATTGCCATTGCAGGCGTACTTTCGTATAAACTCCGAACGGTTTGGGCAATTTGAGCGCACATTGATTATTGCAGAGGAAGATAGTCAAGTTCATTATATAGAAGGTTGCACAGCACCAATTTACACAACTGATTCATTGCATGCTGCTGTAGTAGAAATATTTGTCAAACCGCGCGCAAAAGTTCGCTATACCACAGTTCAAAACTGGAGTAATAATGTGTATAACCTTGTTACAAAGCGCGCAAAAGCAGAAGAGCATGCATTGATGGAATGGATAGATTGCAATATTGGGAGTAAGGTGACGATGAAATATCCATCAGTATATCTTGTTGGCCCGTATGCAAAAGGCGAGGTGCTCTCAATTGCATATGCTGGGGCCAATCAACACCAAGATGCTGGCGCCAAAATGCTCCATATGGCGCCACATACATCATCGCGCATCGTCTCAAAATCAATTTCAAAGGCAGGCGGTCGCACGTCGTATCGTGGGCTTATTACCGTAACTCCAGATGCGACCGACGCACAGGTTTATGTTTCGTGCGATGCGCTGCTCATGGACGAGGCTTCGCGCTCCGATACATATCCGTATATGAAAATAAAGAACAATGAAGTGGAGGTACAGCACGAAGCAACTGTTGAAAAAATTGGCGAGGAAAAACTTTTTTATCTCATGTCGCGTGGTATTGAAAAATCAGCTGCCGAAGGCATGTTGGTAAACGGATTTATTGAACCAGTGACAAAAGAAATTCCGCTCGAATACTCGGTTGAATTAAATCGACTTATTAATTTGGAGATGGCTGGTTCTGTTGGATAGTATGAAACATACATTACATATTTTAGAAGCGGGAAACACACAGGAAAAATTTGTCATTGACGATCCAAATATTCATGTTTTTTTCCTTCATAATTATTCAGGAAAGGTCCATGTTGAGATTCAAAAGGAAGGTGCTCAAGCATACATATTTGGTATGTATGTAGGTAAGAGTAACGATAATATTAAAATCATGACTGTTCAGGATCATCAAAAAGGAAATTCAATGTCTGATCTTTTTGTGCGCGGTGTATTTTTTGATCAATCTAAGTTTTTATTTGAAGGATTAATTAACATCGCAAAAGATGCGCAGCAATCGAATGCGTATCAAAAGAATCAAAACCTATTGCTTTCTAAAGAAGCGTATGTTGACTCTAGACCTTTCCTAGAAATTCAAGCAAATGATGTGCGCTGCACACACGGATCAACAACGGGAAGAATTGATAAGGAACAACTTCAGTACATAATGGCAAGAGGCATTGATAAAAAACAAGCAGAACAGTTGGTTATCAAGGGATTTATTGAAGAGATCTTTTTGAGAATGAAAGAAGTTGCACAAGATATTGACATCGACACTTTGAGGAAAAAAGTTGTAGAATATGACGATGTCATCAATGGGTGATTTTAGAAAAGACTTTCCTATTCTTCAGAATAATCCCGACGTTGTGTATTTTGACTCCACTGCTACGTCACTTAAACCACAGGTTGTCATAGATGCAATTTCACAATATTACACACATTTGGGCGCAAATATTCATCGCGGCATTTATGATTTGTCAGAGGCAGCAACAGCAGAGTTTGAAGAAACGAGGAGTGTGGTTGCAGAATTTCTCAATGCTGAAGAAAATGAAATTGTATTTACACGAGGAACGACCGAGTCAATAAATTTGCTTTGTTATACCATGGGCGAGCAGGTAGTTGAAGAAGGAGATGAGGTTGTTACAACGCTCATGGAGCATCATGCAAATTTTGTTACATGGCAACAACTCGCATTACGAAAAAAAGCAACATTCAAGGTTGTTCCGGTTGATGAAAATAGTGATCTAGATCTGTCACAACTCAAAAAAATGATTGGCCCCAAGACAAAGATTTTTGCTTGCACGTATGTTTCAAACGTCTTGGGTATTATTAATCCGATTGAAGATATCGTTAAGGCAGTTAGAGCAATCAATCCCAACACAATTATTGTTGTTGATGCGGCACAAGCTGTGCCGCATATAAAAGTTGATGTGCGCGCAATCGATTGCGATTTTCTTGCTTTTTCCGCGCACAAAATGTGTGGTCCGACAGGCGTTGGTGTATTGTTTGGTAAGAAAGAACGCCTAGCGGACATGAAGCCTTTTATGTATGGCGGCGACATGATTATGAATGTCGCCATAGATGGCTCCACATATCAGGAGCCGCCATATCGTTTTGAGGCGGGAACACCGCACATTTCTGGCATCATAGCATTTAAAGAATCTATTAAGTATTTGCAAAATGTTACCTTTGAGGCAATTAATGATCACGAAGAAATGTTAATGAATAAGCTTACGCAGGGTTTAAAACAAAAACTTGGTGATCGCTTGCAAATTTTAGGTGAAAAAAGTAAGCATAAACGAGTCGCTGTTGCAGCTATGTTTGTTGAGAATACACATCCTCACGATCTTGCAGATATCTTGAATGGTGACCATATGTGTGTTCGTGCTGGTCACCATTGTGCAATGCCGCTTCACACCTATTTTAAGATTCCTGCTTCAACACGCGCAAGTCTTTACTTTTACAACACTGAAGAAGAGGTTGAGCGCTTCATTTCCTCATTTGCAAAAGCGGTTGAACTATTCTCATGAGTATTGATATTTATAAAGAAGTTATTTTGGATCATTACAAAAATCCACACAACTTTGGCACACTTGATTCTTCAAGTAATAAAGCCCAGGTTTCAAATCCTCTTTGTGGTGATGATATTACGATGGAACTTGATCTTCAAAATGATAGAGTTGCAGATATTCGTTTTCATGGTCAAGGGTGTGCTATAGCTGTAGCATCAGCATCTATGCTTACTGATCATGCGAAAGGAAAAGCTGTTTCAGACTTGACAAACCTAAACAAAGATTCTATGCTAGAGTTGCTTTCTGTCGAACTTTCGCCAAACAGATTAAAATGTGCGCTAGTTTCACTCGAAGCGTTACAAAGAGCTTTACGAAATCATGGATCAAACACCTAAAGACCCACAACACCCCTCTGGTCCTGTTGTAGCTGGTTCTGTAAAAGTTACTATTGATCGCGACTTATGCATTGGTGCGGCAACGTGTTTGGCCATTGCACCCGAGGTCTTCGTGTTGGATAATGAAGCTAAGGCAATTGTATTAAGCACGGCAGACAATACAGATCAAGAAACAATTCTCGATGCTGCGCGTGGGTGTCCAACTGCTGCTATATCTTTAGAAGATCAGAATGGTCAGAAGCTATTTCCTAAATAACCTTCTTGACAATTAGCAGAAGCATTGATATACTGCTAAAACTATGGATGACGTATTAAACTTTGAAAGCAACACTTATCCTGTCGTAGCGCTCCGCGACGGTATTATCTTTCCTACTACAGAGAATGCTCTTCTTTTTGGTCGAGGCAAAAGTGTTATGGCAATAAAACATGCCATGGATAATGGAAAAAAGATTGTCTTGGTAATGCAAAAAGATGCAAAGTTTGATGACCCAAGCGAAAATGAGCTTTTTGATATTGGTGTTTTAGCGCATATCGAAAAAATTCTCGAAGGTGAAAAAGGTGAAATTAGTGCATTGATGCTTGGTCTTTCGAGAGTCCGTATAACATCATACTTAAAAGACACTCCCTTCTTAGAAGCTGAGGTTGAAGAGTTGAAAGAAGTTAATGAAGAAACCGCAGAAGTAGATGCACTCATCAGACATATTAATACCGAGCTAAAGCAAGCAGTTAATCTTGGGAAAGGTGTTGATGTTGTGTATCTCATGAATATTATGAGCGGAGCAACACCACGCCAATTTTCAGAACAGGTTGCAATGATACTTGATCTCAGTACAAAAGATAGACAAAGTCTTCTTGAGGAACTTGATCTTTTGCAAAGACTTAAAAAAGAGGCTGAGCTTGTAACAAAAGAAGTAAAAATCCTCGAAATTGAAAAAAACATTCACGTAAAAACACAGAAAAAATTTGAGAAAGGAATGAAGGATGCCGTGCTTCGTGAGAAGCTTAAGACTATAGAGAAAGAATTAGGTGGCGAGAGTGAAGACGATAAAGAAATAAATGAACTTCGTAAAAAAATAAAGGCTGCAAAAATGCCAGCAGATGTTGAAGACAAAGCTCTCACTGAGCTTAAAAGACTTTCACAAATGTCGCAGTACAACCCAGAAGCTTCCTATATTCGTACTTATATTGAAGTCTTAGTTGATTTGCCATGGAGTAAGAAAGGTAAAGATCGATTGGATCTAAAGAAGGCACAACAAATATTAGACGATCAGCATTATGGACTAAAAAAGGCTAAAGAACGTATTCTTGAATACCTCGCTGTCATGAAGCTAAAGAAGGATGCTGAGCCAAAGCTGGATCTAAAGAAAAAACAATATGGTCGTACTATCAAACAACCAACAATTTTATGTTTTGCAGGTCCTCCAGGAGTTGGTAAAACCTCGTTGGGTAGATCTATAGCTGAATCGTTAGGAAGGGAATTTGTAAAAATGTCACTTGGTGGTGTTCGTGATGAGGCAGAAATTCGCGGGCACAGGCGAACCTATGTTGGCGCAATGCCAGGACGCATTATTCAAGGAATTCGTCAAGCAAAAACGAACAATCCCGTTTTTATGCTTGATGAAATCGATAAGATTGGTATGGATTATCGAGGTGATCCATCGTCAGCATTACTTGAAGCTCTTGACCCTGAACAAAACTACATCTTTTCAGATCATTATCTAGAGGTTCCTTTTGATCTCTCGGATGTATTCTTTATTACCACCGCAAATGTGCTTGACACTATTCCATCAGCGCTCCGTGATCGTCTTGAAATCATTCAGTTTGCCGGTTATACAGAAGATGAAAAGTTTCACATAGCAAAGAATCATTTACTTAAAAAACAACTTGAAGCACATGGATTAGCTTCAAGGAAAGTGACGCTTGATGACGCATCACTTAGATTAATTATTCAGCGCTATACAAGAGAGGCTGGAGTTCGTGAATTAGAAAGACAAATTGCAGCAAATTTTAGAAAAGTTGCTCGAGAAATTTTGGAAAAAGGTTTGCGCAGCAAGAAGATCACTGCAAAAGATATTCAGAAGAATTTAGGTGCTTTCAAATACTCATCGCAGCTTGCTGAAAAAGATGACATGATTGGTTCCTCCACAGGACTTGCGGTGACCCAGGTTGGTGGTGACATTCTGGCAATCGAAGTTGGCATTATGCCAGGTAAGGGGAGCTTGACCTTGACGGGTCAACTAGGTGATGTAATGAAAGAATCCTGTCAGGCAGCTCTTAGCTACATTCGATCACATTGGGAAGAATTAGGTATTCAAAAAGACTTTTATAACAAAATGGAAATCCATATCCATGTTCCCGAAGGGGCTGTTCCTAAGGATGGTCCATCAGCTGGGCTAGCTATTGCAACAGCTATGGTCTCGGCCTTAACAAAAATTCCAGTGAGTCGCTCAGTAGCAATGACGGGTGAGATAACCTTACGGGGAAGGGCTTTAGAGATTGGTGGATTAAAAAGTAAAATCTTAGCTGCACATCGAGCGGGTATCAAAACAGTCATTATTCCTGAGGAAAATAAGAAAAATCTTGAAGATGTTCCCGAATTTGTCTTGAAAGATATCAAAGTTATTCCTGTTTCTAACATTGATGAGGTTCTAAAGATCGCTTTGGTAAAACCTAAAAAGCGAACGTCTTGACACTCATTTTCAATTACTATATATTGTAAGAGTTATAAATACTTTTACGTATATGGCAAGAAAAAGTGAACCCATGGCAATGGAGCCACTCAAGAACAATATGTATGTGCTTCTTGGTGTTGGCCTCGTGATCGGTTTTGTAATCGGTCATCTCTATACTCAAGTTACCTTCCTTAAGAAGGGTGTTGGCACGCAACCAGCCGCAGCTGGCGCACAAGGTGGCGAGCAAGCAGCAGCAGCTCCTGAAGCTCCAACAAAAGTTACCATCACAAAACCAGATGCTTCTAAGGATCATTGGAAAGGTCCAAAGGATGCTCGTTATGTGCATGTGGAATATTCAGATTTTGAATGTCCATTCTGTAAAAGATATTTTGACTCAATGGGACAGATTGAGAAGGAATATGGTTCAAAGATGGCATTCGTCTATCGTCATTTTCCCCTCTCATTCCATCCTAAGGCTGAGCCTTCTGCTCGTGCCTCAGAATGTGTAGCCAGTCTTGGTGGAGAGACAGCATTCTGGAAAATGCATGACGAAATCTTTACTGCTATGCCAGCAATGGAGCTGACTCAACTCGGTGATCTTGCGGTAAAAGCAGGTGTTAATAAAGCAGCGTTCCAAACATGTCTTGATGGCATGAAGTTTAAGGAAAAAGTCCAAGCACAGCTTGACGAAGGAACAAAAGCTGGCATTGGCGCTACCCCTACATCAGTCATCTATGATATGAAGACTGGTGAGTCTGCAGTCATAGAAGGAGCTCTTCCATTCGAATCTGCGAAGCAGATAATCGATGGGCTTATGAGCAAAGGTAGTTAAGGCAGTCACATTAAAAAAAGACCCTCGCATGCGAGGGTCTTTTTTTATAGCCTTTTTTCTTTTATATAGTTAATCGTTCAACCTCTACCTGTTCTTTGCGAATCCTTATAAATCCACTGGCAATCAGTAACTTGAATATAGCAATCGTTACAGTAGATTCAACAAGTTGAATAGGTAATAAGAGAGGTTGAAATATAAGAAAAGTAAAAAGAGCAATAATGAATGGTGCAATTATTGCGTACTCATTCAGCTTGGAATTCATGAGCAGGGCAATGGTAGGCAGCATGCCCTCAAACACTGGCTGAAGATTAACTTTTCCTTCACTAGAGACCTCCGCCTTATTTATTGGCACTTCATTTGAAGGAATGCCGTATATGTCGCCTGAACGCTTATCTGCCATGTTCTCAACTGTTTTCTTCAATACTAATCGAATGGCTTGATTTCGTTCACCTTCAGGTAGCTTTGCAAGTGTTTCGCCAACTTCTGATTGTAGCTGGTTGTTAACTTGTTGGTTTAACATTGCTACCGAAGGCTTAATAATAATGTGTACTATCTCGGGCGTGATAAGGCTTTTTGCTGCAATAAGCTTCTGTGACTGTCCATACACAAGTAAGGAAAGCATTACAAGTATATACAAAAAGCTATTTTTTAAGACAGGAAAGAAAATTTCCTGGGGTATAAAACGCACAAAATCATTAAATCTTTTGCTTGATGATTCTGCAGCATATAAAAGAAGGAGAAAATAACCCAAAACTGCAATTGGGGTAAGAAGTATGTTTAGATTCATTAGAAAGAATGTAACACCAAAGAGCAACGACACCACGAGGACGTAGGTAGTTATTTTTTTTGAATGTGCAATTTCCAAAAGAAAAATAGAAATTAATGAGAAATAAAGGAGAACAGCCGAAGCTAGCAATAAAGAAAAGCTTATTGTGTGTCGACCATCAATAAATCCAAACACATCGAGGAGACCAAAAGTAGCACCAGACAAAATTGAAGAGAAAGCAAGTATAAAAAACAATAGATACTGTTTGCGTGTCATCAAGTAATTGTACTTTACTCAAGAAGCTTTTCAAACTCCTCAATTGATTGAGGCGATGAGATTCTTTTCCCGTTTATAAAAAACGTAGGTGTGCCTTCTACACCTGCAGCCGTACCACTTGCAAGATCTTTAGATACGCTATCCTTAGCAGCGCTGCTGGCAGCATCTTTTTTAAGCTTTACAACGTCAAGTTTTAGATCCTTTCCATAATTCTGAAATGTTTGCTCAGGATTGTTCAGTTTTTCCCAGTCGGTTTGGCCAGCAAAAAGCTTATCGTGCATTTCAAAGAATTTTCCCTGCATTCCAGCTGCCTCTGCATAGTAAGCCGCAATCTGTGCATGTTTGTGTTGGGCTAGTGGATAATGTCTGTAGACAAGCTTTACTTTGTCTTTATGCTTTTCAATCAATGTTTTAACTAAAGGTTGATATGCCTTGCAAGCTGGACATTGAAAATCACTATATTCAACAAGGGTAGCTGAGGGGCTAGCTGAACCCTTTTGCCAATCTGTCTCATCGATTTTTAAATCAACAACGGTATTAGATACTTTTGCAGGTGCAGTGCCATTCAAGCCTTTCCAAACGCCCCATAGTCCAACAAGAAGAACTACGGCAATAATTGTGCCTGCGACTAATTTGTTTTCCATGAGAGCGTTCATAGTTAAAAGTTTTTTAATAATAACAACGTACAATCCATATATTACGCAATGCAAGTGCGATAATCAACGAGAAATGAGTATAAAACATATTCCATTACATAATAGGCCACGAGAAAAATTGTCAGAACTTGGTGTAAAAAACTTAACCGATAAGGAGTTGGTAGCAATTATTCTCCGCTCAGGCACATCAAAAGTCGATGTCCTGAATATTGCAGCAAGTTTATTGAGAAAGGTAAGTCTCAAAGATATATCACAGATGAACGTACAAGATCTTCAGAAAACAGGTGGTATTGGCAACGCATATGCAGCTTCACTCATTGCAGCAATGGAACTTGCACATAGGGTACAAGATGCGCAGAGTATTTTGCTTACACAGCCTGAACAAATTTTATTGCATGTGCATCATTTGGCAGCTAAAAAGCAGGAGCACTTTATGTGCTTATATGTCAATGCCCGGTTTAATCTTTTGAAGAAAAGCACGATTTCAATCGGGACTATTGACACAAGTCTTGCCCATCCTAGAGAGATTTTTAGACCAGCAATCGAAATGGGAGCTTCATATATTATTGTTGCTCACAATCATCCATCTGGAGATCCACAACCATCAGAAGCAGATTTACTACTAACAGCACGCGTTGTTGAAGCTGGTGAAATAATTGGCATTCAGCTTTTGGATCATCTTATTGTCGCTACGAATGGATGGGTAAGTCTTAAGAAGCTTGAAATGATGTAGAATGAAAGTATGAAGAAAATCTCGTTTTATGGAGCAGCTGGAACCGTCACAGGCTCTGCGTATGTGTTGACGCGTTATGATAAAGATCCACTTATGGTGGACATGGGTATGTTTCAAGGCCCAAAAAACATAGCAGATCTTAATTATGAGCCAATTCGTTTTGATCCATCGGAATTTATCGGTGTGTTGCTGACCCATGCACACCTTGATCATTGTGGTAGATTGCCATTGCTTGTACAGAAAGGTTTTCACAAGAAAATATATATGACGGCGGCAACAGCCGATTTACTCGAGCTAACACTTATAGATGCTGCTCATATTGCAGAGCATGATGAGACGAAAGAGCCGCTTTTTAATGAGCATGATATAGAGCGGGTGTTGTCGCTTGTTGAAATTGTTGAATATCATAAGGAGTTTCAACTTGGGCCATATAGCGTTCTATATAAAGATGCAGGGCATATCATGGGTTCAGCATCGATCCAGCTAAAGGATAACTATAACCAAGATGGTGTAGGAACAATCATATTTAGTGGGGACATAGGCAATTTTCCGCAGGATCTTGTGCAGCCAACTGAGTTTTTTTCAAATGCTGATGTTGTACTACTTGAATCAACATATGGCGGAAGAACACATACATATGAAAATGCTTCAAAAGTACTTCAAGAAGAAATAAACGCTGTCGAAAAACAAGATGCGGTTTTGCTTATCCCGGCATTTTCAATTGAGCGCACACAGGAATTGTTACATCGTCTAGACCATCTTAAATCTTCTGGCAAGATAAAAGCCGAGACGCCAATTTTTTTGGATAGTCCCATGGCGATTAAGGCAACTGAAATTTATAAGCGCTATAGAGCATATTTCAATAAGGAACTTACCGAGCATAGTGCGCATGATGATCCTTTTGATTTCCCTGGCTTAAAGCTTATTGAGAATAGCAATGAGAGCATGAAAATTCATAATACGCCGGGAGCAAAAATTGTTATTGCTGGTAGCGGTATGATGACTGGTGGTCGCATAGTGCAGCACGCGTTCCATTATTTAAAAACAGCAACCACACGTATTTTAATTGTGGGCTATCAAGGCGAAGGAACGCTCGGGCGAGCTTTGGTAGATGGAGCAACCGAGGTGCAAATATTCAAGCAAACAGTCCCTGTATATGCGCACATTCGTGTTGTCACTTCCATGAGTGCGCATGCAGATGAGCCGAAACTTCTAGAATGGCTCGGGCATATTAAAGATGTTCGTCAAGTTATATTGGTTCATGGAGATGACGAACCTAGAGAAATGCTGAAGCAGAAAATTATTCAAAAAGGAATTCACTACATTAAGATGCCACAAATGTACGAGACGCTTGAACTTAAGGTTTGACTCCCTGTTTTACAAGCTTTGCAGATTGCTTGATTTGATAGGTTTCACCATCATTCATGGTGATGCTGTCTTTTTTTGTCAATTCCCAGTATTGCAACAAATTCTTTGATAAATATCCATCGAGTTCTTTAATTTCTTCGCCAAGATTTTTCATTTCAACTTTTGCTTCTACTACACTCGACAGGCTCATTAACTGATCCTTGGTCCCTTGTTGTTCTCTTTTTGCTTCATTAATTTTTTCTTGTTGAATGGCGTAAGTCTTATCTGTCTCGAGGGTATCATTAATCATATCGCGCAATTTTTTTAACTCCTCGCGCTTCATTTTCATCCCTGAGTAAAAATTCTTGATTGTTTTCTCAAGATCAATCATTTGAAGTGCATCGCCCTCAACTCCATCGACTTGCTCTGATTGTACCTCTTCAACTATTTCTGCTTCTTCGATCTGATCTGTTTGTGGTGTGCTTGTGTCATCCATAAGACCTACACTATACACAATCTCCCTCGCATTTTGCAAGATGCAACGTATAATATGGTATGGAAATTCCAGAAACCCTTTACTACACCTCCATACTTTATAAAGATGGCAGGCAGATAACACCATCATATTTAGTTTTTGAAAAACTTCCAGAAGGCGTTACTATGCTGCGTCAGTTATTTGCTGAAGAGCAAGACCAGATAGAATCGTTTATAGTTAAAGAGCTTAAATTTTTAGAAACAAAAGTACTTCCAGAGCAAGCATCAATATTGATACCGCATACTGACGATACAATTGTTGAAGAAGCACAGCCTGACCTGCAGGAACATTTAGTGGAGCTCGCTGAGGAGGGAGATCCGTCAGAAAGTATTATGGCAATTATGCCAGAAGAGCAAGAGGCAGAAGATTTATTGTGTCGCGCATTCTATATGGGTCCATTTAAAAAGGCCGAAAATGCGCAGCATTTTGCAAATCTTCTCGTTCTTGATCCATTTCTAGCTGCTGCACCAATTGATTATGTGTGGCTTTATCGTCCAACAGGTGAGATGAAAGCAATAAAGCCATAAGACTTAACAATTCTTGTATAATAGTTCGATGGAGTTTCTTAATTTTTTTCTTCATATCGACGAATACCTGATACGCATTATTGATCAGTTTGGCCTATGGTCATACGTTATTCTTTTTGTCATTATTTTTGCCGAAACTGGTTTAGTTATTATTCCCTTTCTTCCTGGTGACTCGCTCTTATTTGTAGTGGGTACTTTAGCAGGGAGTGGCTATCTGAATATTTGGTTTGTATATTTTTCACTTCTCATTGCAGCAATTCTCGGTGATACTGTTAATTATTGGCTGGGTAATAAACTTGGTAGCGCAGTATTTGAAAGAGAAAATTCACGACTATTTAATAAAGCCCATCTCGAGAAGACTCGAGAATTCTACGAAAAACATGGTGCTAAAACCATTATTCTTGCTCGTTTCATACCTATTATCCGCACCTTTGCACCGTTTGTCGCAGGAGTCGGCAAGATGCATTATGATACATTTTTATCGTACAACGTATTTGGAGGATTTATTTGGGTTACTGGCCTTACTTTTGCTGGTTATTTCTTAGGAGGTCTCCCTATTGTCAAGAATAATTTTGAGACCGCAATTTATGGTTTGGTTGCTTTATCGCTTCTTCCTGTCGCTATAGAATTTATAAAGCATAAATTCTTTGATCAGAAAACTAAGAAGAAAGACTCCTCAATAAACTACAAAGAAATTAAAGAAACCTTCAAAGAAGAGCGTTTAAGCTAAAAAAGCCGCTATTTGATCCTCTGCAGCTTTTAAATCAATGTCACGAAGTTTTTTATCTGGAAACTGTTGACCAATTTGTGTGACCATTGTACGCGCCTTTTCTAAGTATGTCTTCCACTCTTCGGAGCGTTCTGCTTGTGGTTTTTTCATCTCTTGTTGTGCAAGTCTTACAGCCAAACGCATGCATGCGCCAGAATTCCATACCAGCCCTGTATACACATCTGCTGGAGGATATTTATCTATTGCGTCTTGGCCTTGTTTCATTTGCATAATACCTTCATCAAATTTATCCGCTCCACATAAAGCATCACCATACTGATATCTATATTGTCCTGTTTCTGCAACATCTGTGGGAAAGCGTTTATTGCGTTCAGCGATCGCATTTTCGTACATTTTGAATGCCACTTCAGTTTTAGGGTTAATTCTTACCATTGCATCAGCCGCTCTAAACATAGCGCGTGGCAAGGTTGCTGATTTTTGATCATCATGCTTTGTCGCAATAGTTAGGCCTAAATCGATATTACTTTTTGCTAAACTAAACATTTGTGCACTCTTAACCTTATCTCCTTCAGCTAGGGCATTTGTAGCCATGCGTTGATGTGTCAGTCCGATGCCAAGATGAGCTTCGGCGATAGGGAGTTGCTGCCCAACACTTTCATATTGGCCCATCGCAACATAATAATTTGCAAACGCATCGTTAAAGCGGCCTTCTTCGCGGGCTAGTTCGCCGTTGTGATGATTTGTCTCTGCGCTAGAGGAAAATTCTGGAGCTTTTGGAAGCTCCGCAACAGCTTCTATAGGTGGAGATGTCGGTTGTTCAGCGTCTGGCATATAGGGATTATATCATTTATGATATAGTGGTCTTATGAGTGATAGAAATATTGTCGTAACGCTCGAGTGCTTTATACAAAAAGATGGCAAGTATTTAATGCTTCATAGAAATCCTCCGAAGAAAATAATGCCTGACGTGTGGATGGCTCCCGGGGGAAAAAGAGAACATAATGAGGGTCTCTTTGAAGCAACGAGAAGGGAAGTATTAGAGGAAACCGGTTTGACCATCAAGAATTTGAGAATAAAGGCTGCTGGCAATGGCTACCTTAAAGATTTAGACACAGAAGTCTTTTTTCACTTTGTTATGGCAGATTATGATAGCGGAGAGCTACCCGAAAATCCCGAAGATGGTGAGTTAGTTTGGCTTACTCCCGAGGAAATAGGAAAACTTGATAATCTTCTAGCTGAAATTCACGAGATCCTTCCACAACTATTTATTGATGATGGGAAAGTTATTTCCTATAAAGCGGTGTATGAAGATGGAAATAAAATGACGGAGTTTTCTTTAGAAGATCCTCAATAATTCTCTACTCAGCATTTGTGCAAGTAACTTTCCTCGCTCGCATGAAGGTGCCGTCATCAAGTTGGTAAATATTTGTCCCATCTTCTAATTGATAGCGCAACTCATAACCTGCTTTATCATCACAGATTGAATTTACACTCCACGTGTGAGCATTTTCCAGGTCTATTGGAATAGTGTTTGTAGGAGTTTGTATAGGAATCATCGATGGGGTAATAGCATACTGTCTCTCAATTCTTTCGAGTCTTTTATTGGTTTTTAGAGCAAGATATGTATTAAGAATGAATCCAAGTGTAAGGATGCCCAATATTGCTGGGAAAATGTATTTGTTCATGTGACCCCGACGAGATTCGAACTCGTGATTTTCAGGATGAGAACCTGACGTCCTAGGCCACTAGACGACGGGGCCATGTCACAAGATATTATACATGAGGATTAGTTTGATGGAAAAGGAAGCAGGCGGTGGATTGGCACAGGTGGCCACCGCCTGCTTTTTGCCGCGAGGTGCGGCGATGAGACTGTCATTGCGACTGAGCATGCGGCTTGCCTCCCTCCGGGTGGCTTCGGCCAGCTGATACAGCCGCGTCCCTTGTGGGGAAAATGGAATCACCGGATTCTGGGTTTGTGAGGACTTCCTCACTATTTCCATCCTCATCGACAATCTGAGCCAACCAACCTTGTTTGCTTGGATGTGGTGTCACTAGATACATTTCTTCCTCACTTTGTGCCTATAGTATTTTACCATGAAATATGAGATTGGACAACTGTGAAGACCTAAGTATCTGATAGAAATTAAAAAGAAAGCAGGCGATGGTTGGGGACATATGACATCGCCTGCCTACGTCGCAATCGCGACGCTATTCGACTATTGTGATGCCTTGATCCTCTGCGATTTGACGAGCCAAGGCTTCGCTCGCAAAGAACTTGGTGCCGTTGTGCTCAAGGGCTCCTATGACGGTATTCCCTTCTGTGTACAACCGGATAAACCACTTTCCAGGATGGGCGCTGGAAGCGAGTACCCGGCAATATGAGACCTGTGCTTCAGTCGGCATTGAAATCCACCTTGTCCCCATAGTATTCTAGCACGCATTAGGCAATTAGACAATCACAACAGTCTTTTTCGAGTTCAAAGTTTTTAATTTTCTTATACCATAATTTGACAATTAATAGGGGGTGTAGTATAGTTAAAAGTTATTAAGGCCTTCCAGCCTTATTTTTTTGTATATATGTCTGATCAATACAATTTATCACAAGAAGGCTACGACAAACTCCTCAAAGAGGTTGACGAACTGAAAAATCAAAAACGCCCAGAAGCCGTAAAGCGACTTTCTACAGCTCGAGCAATGGGTGATCTTTCTGAGAATAGTGAATATACCGCTGCAAAAGATGATCTTGGTTTAATTGATAGTCGCATTATGGAGATTGAACAAATCGTTCAAAATGCGCACATTGTTGAACATCATGCAGGAGAATCAACAGTTCAGATTGGTAACAAAGTATTAGTCAAAACTGACGAAGGTGAAGATTTATATCATATCGTTGGTGAGTTTGAGGCCGATATATCGGCAGGCAAGATTTCAGAATCATCTCCAATCGGTAAAGCGCTGTTAGGTGCAAAAGTCGGTTCAACGGTCAGCGTCGAGATTCCAGCAGGAAGTGTTACCTATAAAGTAGTTAAGATAGACTAGGGCTTAATGCTCTTGTGAGCATCTGAAGCCCCGCAATAAGGCGGGGTTTTTTTATACCTAATACGTTATAATTCACATTAAATATATGGCGCAAATCGATGAAATTCGCAAAAATAGTTTAGAAAAACTCGAAAAAATTAGGGCTCTTGGATGGAATCCCTATGCATCTAAATTTGATAAGCAACATACCATTGCCGAAGTGCTTGTATCCGAAGGAAAAGAAATACAAACTGCCGGTAAAATTACATCGCTTCGTACTCATGGAAATATTACATTCGCCGATATAAAAGATGCCAGTGGTGAAATACAAGTATTTTTTAATAAAGAAGCCTTGTCTGAGGATGCATATACCAATCTTAAATTGCTTGATGCGGGCGATATCATTGGTTTGAAAGGTACTGTCGGAAAAACCTCAACAGGCGAAATCTCCATTATTCCAAATGAGTATACGCTTCTAACTAAATCTGTACTTCCTTTACCAAACGAATGGTATGGATTAAAAGATATTGAAACACGATATCGAAAAAGATATCTTGATCTTCAAATGAATCCGCATGTCAAAGAGATTTTCCTTATGCGTTCAAAAGTTATTAGCCTTTTGCGAGAATATTTAGACAAGCATAATTTTCTAGAAGTTGAAACGCCGGTTTTGCAACCATTGTATGGTGGAGCCTACGCAAAACCATTCATTACGCATTACAATGCACTCGAATCTGATTTTTATCTGCGTATTGCTGTTGAACTTTACTTGAAAAGACTTCTTGTCGGTGGCTTTGAAAAAGTGTATGAATTAGGAAAGAATTTTCGCAATGAAGGGTTTAGTCGAGCCCATAATCCAGAATTTACGATGCTAGAGTTTTACTGGGCATATGCAGATTATGAAGATTTAATGAAGTTTACAGAAGAAATGTTGACGTATGTTGTGCAAGAAGTGAATGGTAGTCTAACAGTCGAATCTGAAGGTCAGTCATACGATTTTTCATCTCCATGGGAAAGAAAGACCTATCGAGAGCTTTTTATTGAATATCTAAAATTAGATATTAATGAATATCCAAATGAAGAAAAACTGCAAAAAATAGTGGATGAGCAAAAACTTCTCGACGAAAAGGTTGTGGGTTATGGCCAAATGCTTGATGAGCTATACAAAAAACATGTGCGTCCACATTTGAAAGGACCAATGTTCGTTACTGAGTATCCTTTGGAGATAAAAGCTCTTGCGAAGGCCAGCGAAAAAGATCCGACAAAGTCAGCAAGCTTCCAGCTTCTTATTAATGGCATGGAAATGATTAACGCATATAACGAGCTCAATGACCCGACAGATCAAAAAGCGCGCTGGGAAGAAGAAATGAAACTGGCTGAGCGCGGCGGTGAAGATTACCAAGTTCTTGATGAAGATTATATTGAGGCGCTCTCTTATGGTATGCCACCAACTGCTGGATGGGGCATGGGCATTGATCGTTTGGTGGCATTTTTGGCAGGTCAGCACAGTATTAAAGAAACAATTTTATTCCCTACTGTGCGCCCTGAGGTAGCGACAGCAACTGCACACGGCACACCTCAGGTAAAAAAAGTTGCAGAAGTGGCCGTGCCATTAAAAATAACACGCGACCAGGCGTTAGAGATATTGCAAGCACATTTGAAAAATCGCAATTTAATAAATCATTGCAAGGCAGTTGAAGCGACTATGGGCGCACTTGCTGAAAAGCTTGGTGGCGATGTGACAAGCTGGAAAATGGCAGGCCTTTTGCACGATGCTGATTGGGAAGAAACACAAGCTGATCCCACGCAGCATACACATAAAACTGTCCAATGGATTAAAGAAGCTGGTGAAGATTCGGAACAGCTTATTAACTGCATATTTACTCACAATCATCATCATAACGGTTATCGCGAGCCATCTTCACTCATGGAATGGTCACTGTATACCTGTGACGAATTGACAGGATTTATTGTCGCTGTTGCACTTGTGCGACCCGAGAAAAAACTTGCCTCGGTTACAACCGAATCTGTCATCAAAAAATTCTCGCAAATTGCATTTGCCCGCCCTGTTGATCGCGAGCAAATAAAACTTTGTGAAGAAAAGCTTGGTATTAAGCTAGAAGATTTCGTTGCTCTTACGCTCTCTGCAATGCAGAGCATCTCTGACGATCTTGGCTTATAAGCTTTTCATATGAAACTCTTTATTGGTACTCATAATCCGGCAAAGCAAAAAGACATGATTCGTTCTTTTTCTGTGGAAGGCAAAGTGCAAGATATTGATTTTGAATTCTTAATACCCGAGCAATTAAGTATTCCTACTGATGCAGATGAAATAGGAACGACGTTCGAAGAAAATTCGCGTATTAAGGCTGAGTTTTTTTACAGCGCTTCACAACTCCCAACTATTGGCGATGACGGTGGCATTATGATTGAACGACTTAATAACGAACCTGGTGTATATACTCGTCGCTGGATAGGAAAAGATGATGCAACCGACCAGGAAATTATCGAGTATGTTCTGCGCCGAATGGCACATCTTAAAGGCCAAGAAGAACGTAAAACAGTCTTTGCAACATGTGTCACCTACTTTGATGGAAAGAATTTTATACAAGAATCAGGACAAACGGAAGGTTATATTGCCGAAACTGCATTAAAAAATTATGAAACCAATGGATTTCCTATGCGTGCGCTCTTTGTTCATAAAAACGGTAAATATTACGATCAGCTTACACCTGAGGAGCATGAGTTGTATAATCATAGAGACAAAGCAGTTAGAAAACTTGTCACAAAAATAAAACATGTTATCGATTGATTTTATTCGCAATAATAAGGATCAAGTTCAAGAAACAGCTGTAAATAAAAACAGACCTTTTGATATTGACAAGCTATTAGAGCTTGATGACAGACGAAAGGAGCTTATGACAGAAGCTCAGGAACTTCGACAAAAAAGAAATGAGCTTGCTAAACAGGGCAATGTTGAAGCAGCGCGAGAAGAGGGTAAGCGCATTAAGGAAGATTTAAAAGGTATAGAAGCAGAACTTGAACCTGTGGAAAAAGAGTTTAATACACTTATGCTCTTTGTTCCTAATGTGGTTTTAGATGAGGTGCCTGTTGGAAAAGATGAAAGCGGCAATAAAGAAATCAAAACATGGGGAACCATTCCGCAGTTTAACTTTACGCCAAAATCTCATAGCGAACTTGCTGAGTCGCTACAGCTTATTGATATGGAAAGAGGGTCCAAAATATCTGGCTTCCGTGGGTATTTTTTAATGAATGAGTTAGCAGTATTGCAAGTTGCAATAATGCAATATGCCTTTATGAAGCTTGTTGGAAAAGGTTATACGCCAGTATTGCCACCTGCGATTGTCAAAGAATTTACCCTGTTTGGCTCAGCACATTTTCCTTGGGGAAGAGCAGAAGATGTGTATCAGTTAAATCAGGACAGTGATGCATATCTTGCAGGTACTGCTGAAATTCCTGTCACAGCCTTACATAGTGATGAAATTCTTAATGAGAAAGATCTTCCAAAGAAATTTGTTGCCATGTCTCCTTGTTATCGTAGAGAGGCGGGAGCCTATGGAAAAGATACAAAGGGAATTCTCAGGGTTCATGAATTCTGGAAGATTGAACAGGTTATTATTGCTAGAAACGATATAGATGAGGCGCGCAAACTTCATGAAGAGCTACAGCAAAATACAGAGGAAATATTTCAAGATTTGGAGCTTCCTTATCATGTACTCTTGATGTGTACGGGAGACATGGGGGAACCACAAATGCTCAAATATGATACAGAGGTTTGGATTCCTTCAGAGAATGCCTATCGTGAAGTTGCCTCGAATTCAATTATGGGCGATTTTCAAGCAAGAAGATTAAAGATTCGTTATAAAAAAGACAACGGGGAGATAGAATATTGCTATACTCTTAATGATACGGCAATTGCTTCTACGCGTCCTTTAATAGCTATTTTGGAACACAATCAACAAGAAGATGGAAGTGTAAAAGTACCGAAAGTCCTCCAACCCCTTGTCGGATTTGATACAATAAAACCTCACTGATATGCTTGGATTTGTAAAAAAAATATTCGACTTTAACGAGCGAGAGATTGCCCGTATACGCACAATTGTATCCCAAATAAATGCTCTTGAGGATGATGTGCGCAATCTTAAAGATGCAGACTTTGCGAAAGAAACTGAAAAGCTGAAAAAAGAGCTTTCTCAAGGCAAAACACTTAATGAAGTGCTTCCATGGGCATATGCACTAGTCCGCGAGGCTTCTCGAAGAATGCTGGGACTACGACAGTTTGATGAACAGCTTATTGCTGGCGTAGCCCTTCATGAAGGGAAGATTGCGGAGCAAAAAACAGGAGAAGGAAAAACACTCTCAGCGGTTGCGCCTTTGTATTTAAATGCGTTGACGGGTAAAGGCGCGCATTTGGTAACTGTTAATGATTATTTAGCTCGTCGTGATGCGGGATGGATGGGTCCCGTCTATAGTTTATTAGGACTTAAAGTTTCTTCAATTATTTCAGATAAAACATATGTCTATGACCCAGAATACCAGGATGCAAATATATCAGATTGGCGCTTATTGCATCTTAAGCCAGCATCACGCAAAGAAGGATATGAAGCTGATGTAACGTATGGTATTAATTCTGAATTTGGTTTTGACTATCTGCGTGACAATATGGCAAAGTCCATTGATCAAGTTGTACAGAGGGACTTTCATTATGCCATAATCGATGAGGTTGATTCGGTACTTATAGATGAGGCACGTACCCCCCACATTATTTCATCTGCATATGAACAAGACGTTTCGCGCTACTATGAATATGCCCAGTTGGTCAATAAGCTTGGTGAAGGTGACTATATCATTGATGAGAAGTTGCGCACCTCTCATTTAACCGAGCAGGGTATTGAGAAACTCGAAAAGATGATTGGGGTTGATAATATTTATGAAAAGGATTATGAAACGCTATATCATGTAGAAGCCGCCTTGAAAGCCCAAACACTTTTTAAGAATGATAAGGATTATATTGTGAAAGACGGGCAGGTTGTTATAGTGGATGAATTCACCGGTCGTCTTTTAGAAGGCAGACGTTTTTCAGAAGGTTTGCACCAAGCAATTGAAGCAAAAGAAAATGTAGAAATTAAACAAGAATCGAGAACGCTTGCGACTGTTTCTCTCCAAAATTATTTTCGTATGTATGAAAAGCTTGCAGGAATGACTGGAACAGCCCAAACAGAAGCTGAGGAATTTAGCAAAATATATAAACTTGATACCTTAGTTATTCCAACCCACCAATCAGTCAAGCGAGTAGATCTTCCTGATTACATTTATAAAACAGAAAAAGGAAAATTTTCTGCAGTTATTGATGAGATAGCCCGACTTCATAACGAAGGTGTGCCGGTGCTTGTGGGGACGGCTTCAATTGATAAGAATGAAATTCTTTCACACTTGCTAAAAAAGAAAAATATTCCTCATCAACTTTTAAATGCTAAAAATCATGAAAAAGAAGCGCATATTATTTCTCAAGCTGGGACTAAAGGTGCGGTGACTCTTGCAACGAACATGGCGGGTCGCGGTGTTGATATTGTTCTTGGAGGTGAGCCGCCAAATAAATTTCAAGTCGATCCAGATAAAACAGCTAAACAGATGGAGGAGCAGTACAAAAAGCAGCAAGCTATATGGCAGGAGAGACATGATGAAGTCGTAAAACTTGGTGGCTTGCATGTGTTAAGTACCGACCGCCATGAATCTCGCCGTATTGATAATCAGCTTCGCGGTCGTTCGGGTCGCCAGGGCGACCCCGGCGAAACGCGATTCTTTGTTTCTCTTGAGGATGACCTAATGCGTATTTTTGGCGGCGAGCAGGTTAGTAAGGTTATGACATTCTTCAACCTTCCAGAAGATCAGCCACTCGAGCATGCCATGGTTTCAAAAGCTTTGGAACAGGCACAGGCAAAAGTTGAAGGTTTTAATTTTGATATGCGTAAAAATCTTGTTGAATATGATGATGTGCTCAACAAACAAAGGGAAATTCTTTATGGCATGCGTCGACACATTCTGGAATCGAGTTCAGAGCATTCTGAGGGTCTCGATGAAGAAATCAATCTTGCTATAGATAGTCAGATTAATTCGCTCATAAATACTTTCGTGTTGCTTAGTGAGGAACCGGACATGCCTGGATTAATTGCCGAGCTTGATAATCTACTGCCAGCAACATCGAAGCAGCTTGGAGAGAAACTTTTAACAGCAATAGGTGAGGAAAGTATTAGAGAAATCGTTGTTGATGAATTTTCTCGTACATTAAAAAAACGTGAAAAAGAAGTTGGGAAAGATCTTTGGACTGATGTTAAGCGATATCTTTTCCTTGATACGATTGATCGTTTTTGGACAGACCATCTTACAGCTATTGATGATTTGCGCCAAGGCATAAATCTTCGTGGCTACGCACAAATGGATCCTCTGACTGAGTATAAAAACGAGGCGTTTGGCATGTTTGAAAAGCTGCTTTCTGATGTGTATTACGATGTTGTTCGACGACTTTTTCTTGTTCAAGTGAATGATGAAGAAACCCAACAAGATATTAAGGTGTCTCAGCAAGAAAGTCCGAAGATGCAATTACGTGCTGCTTCAGCACAAAGCGCATTTAAACCCGAAGAAACAAAACCAGCACTAAAAACAGCTGCTCCTCCCTCTAAGAAACTTGGTCGCAACGATCCTTGTTGGTGTGGCTCAGGAAAGAAGTATAAGAAGTGTCACTACCCTAATTAACATTCAGATTTGGAAACATTATCTTCAAGAATTCGTAAGCAATTCTTCTTCGTGGTCCTTCTAGTGGAAATTCGTTCCAGTCAAGACTTGGAGATGCATTGATTTCGATAACTCGGTAGTTGTGTTTTGTTTGAGAAGCACTAATATCCTTTGTCATATAATCAATGCCGGTCAAGGCAAGACCGGGCATACTTTTCATAATTTTTTTTACGATTTTCTCTACACTAGGATGGATCATGTCGGTCACATCAATAGTGTCGCCGCCCAAACTAATATCCAATGGGCCTTGGTTCCTTAAAAATACTCGTTCTCCTTTACTAAGAATAGTTGAGGGCTTAAATCCCTGCTTTTTTAAGAATAAAATAACATTTTTATCAATAGTAATTCCCTTGTAGGTCGACATCTCCAATCGAATAGGATCTTGATTTTTTATGCCAGCAAGCTCTGAAATGGTGGATACCCCGTCACCAACCACATTGGCAGCAATGCGTTTGATCACACTTAGTATCTTATCTTGAGTTGCTAGGATGCGGTATTCGTCACCAATAAACATCTCTTCAACCAAAATATCGACTTTTCTCTTACTGTGGTGAGCGTAGATATTTTTAATAGAGGTAGCATACTTATTATAGGTTTTTATATTGGTATATACGTTAGTTCCTTGTTGTGAGTTAGCTGGTTTAACAACAAGTGGTTTTTCAAGTTGGTTAAAAAGCATTTTGCGATCTTTATGAGAGTCTGTGTACTTTAACAAGTGTCCTTTGCTTATTGAAATACCAACATCGCTCAAGATACTGTTGGCGACATCTTTGTTTTCACAGCAGTACGAAGCATATTCTGTGGTCTCTGATGGGGTTTGGCCATGAAAAAATTTAGTACTATCAAGATAGCTGAGCTTAAACATGCTTGTAAAGGGAATAATTTCCCACAAAACTCCACATTTATCTGCTTCTTCAAGCACCATACGTGTACTTTTACATATGTCACGAGTTTCAATAGTTCCACTAATTGTTTTTCTGCTATATACCACGTTACTCCCAGAGAAATTTTTAAGCTATAAGGAAAGGACGGACCAAAAATCTTATAGGATATTGGTATTGTAACAGATTGGGTGGTAAATTGTCGTATAATATGGCTATATTTAGACAATATGATGCAGAATGATATAGAAATTGACAAAATTAAGCCCTTTTTACTCAAACCTTCGAGGGGAGTTTTGGCACTGCATGTCCATCCTGATCCGGATTCCGTGGCGAGTAATCTATTTCTTGCTGATATGTTGCGTGAAATGGGTCATGTTATTGATGTTGTTACAACGGACACGCTGTCTGATTCAATGTCATTTTTGAAAGGGTTTGATACTATTCGATATATTGAAAACAAAGAAGTACGTTGGCAAGATTATGATGTTTTCTGGGCACTCGATATGTCCAGTAATGACCGCACAGGTATCGCGAAGCCTCTTCCGGAAAGCCTGACTACTATCGTAATTGATCACCATATAACTAACCTGGGTTGGGGTGTGATTAATCTTATAGATACCGATGAAAAATATCCCTCTACATGTTCAATGCTTTTTGAAATAGCAAAAAAACTGAAGTTCTCCATTTCAAGAGATCAAGCAACAATCTTAATGACAGGCATTATGGGTGATACCGGTTTTTTCATGTACGGATTATCACCACGGGTTTTGAAAGGTGTTAGCGAACTATTAGATATGGGGGCAGATTATGAAGTAATTAAAAAAGAAATCCTTGGCTCAATGGATGTTAATGAACTCGAGTTTATAAGTAAAGCGTTAGAGAGGGCAGAGTTGTTTAAAGATGTTTTAATTATTTCAATTCCTTATGATATATGGAAAACATACGGTAAAGCCCGTCATAAGAATGAGTTTATTGTGTATTACTTAAATAAAATTCGACAGTCTAAGCTAGGAGTATTAATGATTGAAGAAGAGCCACAAGCAATTCGACTAGAATTCCGCTCAAGAGAACTCGAATTCAATGTAGCTGAAAAGGCAAAAGTGTTAGGTGGAGGGGGGCATAAAAATGCTGCAGGTGCTATGTTAAGAAATATAACCTTAACGGAAGCCACCGAAAAAGTGAAGCAATTATTTTGATAATTCTCTTCCCTCTATCTCCAAGAGTCTATTATATTTAGCAAGTCGGTCAGAGCGTGACATCGAACCTGCTTTTAGAAAGTCTGCGCCGCATGCAAAAGCTAGATCTGCTATAAATGAATCTTCAGTTTCACCAGATCTATGTGAAATAGCAACCTTCCATCCGGCTTCTTGAGTTAATTTTATAGCCTGGACTGTTTCGTATACACTGCCGATTTGATTCATTTTGATAAGCACGGCATTTGCAGCCTTTTCATCTATGCCTTTTTGAATACGTTTTGTATTTGTAACAAACAAATCATCGCCAACAATATTTTTCTCAGAACCAACCTCTTGTGCAAACCTGCTATAACTTTCCCAATCATCTTCAGCGAATGGATCCTCAAAAGAAAAGACATTATGAGTTGCGATAATATCTTTGTAATAAGAAATGAGTTCGTCACTAGAGAAAACTTTATCATCTCTTTTGAGATTATAAGTATTATTTTGATATATTTCACTCGCTGCAAAATCAGCGCCGAGATCAATCTCATCCCTACTATAACCTGCTTTTTCAATCGCCTTGTCTAAAAGTGCAAAGCCTTCTTTATTCGTATTGAGTTGAGGTGCAAACCCTCCTTCATCACCCACGGCTACAATTTGTTTGTCATCCTTCAGAATCGATTTAAGAGCGTGAAAAGTTTCGGCTGCTTGGCGGATCGATATTGAGGGCTTTGTTTCTTTGGGAATAAGCATGTATTCCTGAAAATCGATATTCCAGTTTGCGTGTGCACCCCCATTAATGACGTTGACCATGAGGCGAGGGAAAGAAGGATTCTTCTCTGGAAAATACTGATTGTTGAGTGTTTTCCAAAGAGGTTGATTATTATTGTTGCTTAGGGCACGCGCAAGTGCCATTGAAACAGCCAATACCGCATTTGCTCCTAACTCTTTCTTCTGTTCACTTTCATCAAGCATGAGTATCATGGTATCGAGCTTTTTGAGACTGTCAATTGGCATGCCAATAAGAGCCGGCGCAATTTTTGTATTTATGTGTTCAATTGCTTTTGTGACTGCAAGGCCTCCATATTCTTTGCCACCATCTCTCAACTCCAATGCTTCATGTGTACCAGTTGAAGCGCCAGAGGGGACGGAGCCTGTTCCAAGAATACCATTGTCAAGCTCAACATATGCTTTAACTGTAGGGTTTCCTCGCGAATCTAAAATTTGAAGTCCTTGAATGCTTTTGATGTTCATAATTAAAAAAGATCCAATTGTGCGCCCGATTCATCTTTTACCTTTTCTTGTTTTGCTGGAGCAACTTTTTCTTGATCAGCAAAATATCGTTGTCGGAGACTTTTTATTTGATATGCGTCAAAAAAGTCCTTCAGAGCTTCATTATACTGTTCAAACTTTGTGTCATCAAGTTCCAAGTCTACGCCATCAGATTCACTTATCAAGACCGCAAGTTGTTTTGCGAGTAAAGCACTTTCTTTGTGTGTCGTTAATAGATCGTAGGACTTTGTACCTTTAAGTTCTTCTAAATGTTCATAAATATTTTCAATAGTTTTATATTTTCTGAGCAGGCCAAGTGCAGCTTTGGGTCCAATGCCAGGAACACCTTTGTAGTTATCAGATGGATCACCAACTAACGATTTGTAATCAGGAATATGCAAAGGATCAACGCCAAATTTTTCATGAACTTTTTGTTCATCATAGAGAGTACCTTGTTTATTCGCTCCAATTTGTGGTGTAAGTACAAATGTTTTTTTGCTCACAAGTTGAAAAATATCTTTATCACCCGTCAAAATAATAGTGGTAAATCCTTCTTTTTCAGCTTTTTTTGTCGCTATAGCGATTAAATCATCTGCTTCAAGACCATCTTTTTCAATATGGTGGATCCCTGCCGCAGTAAGGAATTCACGAATAATAGGGAATTGTTTAATAAGATTATCATCAGTCTTGGGTCGTTGAGTACGGTACTCTTTAAAGAGCTCATCTCTGAATGTTGGTGCAGGGTGATCAAAACATACAAGAATATTGTCGGGTGCAAGCTCGCCACGAACTTTGTGCAGAACACCAGCAAAGCCATAAATTGCATTTGTAGGAAGGCCATTTCGAGTTATGAAATCGGGGAGAGCATGAAAAGCTCGGTGCATTAAAGCGTTGCCATCAATTATGAGGAGTTTTTTCATACGTGCTTACCAACGATAGCCACAAATTCATCCTCATCAAGGCTTTCAGTTTTCATAAGAGCCTCAGCAACCTTATCAAGTTTTTCACGATTTTTTTTGATGAGAGCTATAGCATCTTTATAGCACATTTGAATTATTTTTTGAATTTCCATATCAATTTTGTGCATGGTTTCTTCAGAAACGTTATTTTGGCCATAGTAGCCACCCCAGTTTGTTATATCTTGACTTGGTCCGTAGTTAATTGGGCCAAGATCACTCATGCCATAGTCGACAACCATAGCACGTGCTATTGAAGTTGCCTGATCAAAGTCATTAGAAGCACCAGTGGTAACCTCATTAAAGACTTCTTCTTCGGCGGCACGACCACCAAGCATAGAAGTAATCATGCCGAGCAAACGTGTTTTTGTTTGATGAAGTCTATCTTGGCTTGGTGGAATAAGGGTGTGACCCAAGGACATGCCTCGAGAGACAATTGAAATGCGATGAACAGGATCCGAATCAGGTTGAAAGTGGGTCACAATTGCGTGGCCGCCCTCATGATATGCGGTGATTTTTTTATCAAGGTCTGATTGAAGACGCTTTTTTTCTGGTCCAAGCTTTACTTTTGTCGCCGCTTCTTCCATATCAGCCATAGTAATTGAATTTCTGTTGTGACGCGCCGCTGAAATTGCTGATTCATTGAGCATATTTTCAATATCAGCACCAGAAAAGCCTACTGTGCGACGCGCAATCTTTTCCCAGGATACGTCCTTGTTAAAAGGCTTATTGCGCGCATGAATAGCAAAAATTGCCTTACGGCCTTCTAAATCAGGATAGTCAACCATAACGCGACGATCAAATCGACCAGGACGAAGCAATGCTGAATCTAACAAGTCGCCTCTATTTGTCGCAGCAATAACAATGACTTTATCGTTTGGGGCAAACCCGTCCATTTCAACAAGAATTTGATTCAGGGTTTGCTCGCGCTCGTCGTGCGCTGGCATGGCGCCTACTGAGCGTGTACGACCTATGGCATCGATCTCATCGATGAAGATAATTGCGGGCGCGCTTTTTTTTGCTGTTGTAAAGAGGTCGCGCACGCGAGCTGCACCAATACCTACGAGCATTTCCATAAATTCGGAGCCGGCTATAGAGAAGAATGGAACATTACTTTCGCCGGCGACAGCCTTTGCTAGTAATGTTTTACCCGTGCCCGCTGGGCCTACTAGAATGACACCTTTTGGTGGGCGGGCGCCCAACTTGCTATATTTTTTAGGATTTTTCAAGAAATCAACGATTTCTTCTAATTCCTTTTTCGCTTCATCCACACCAGCAACATCCTTAAAGGTAATACTAGAAACCTTTTTTGAGTATCTTTTTGATTTTGCCTGGCCAAAAGAGAAAATTGAATCTTGCGCACCTCTTGCTTGTCTAAATACAAACATAAAGAACACTATAACAAGGACTGTAGGGATGACATTTATAATAAAACTAGAAAGCAACGAGGTATCATCATTGGTTTTTACTTCAATATTAACTTTTTCTGGATCTATGCCAGACTCTTGAAGAATTTTTCTAAAACTGTCTTCTGCCTCTTTCTTTGTGATCGCGCGTTCGTTATTTTTATACAAAACTACAAACGAATTGCCCGAACGCTCTATTTTTTGAACCTTGCCAGCCTTAATATCATCGATAACTGCACTAATTGGCTTTTCTTTGATAAAATTGTCAAGACCAGAACTGCCTGCTACAGCAGTCAAAACAAACATTAAGATAAGGATTGCAGCAAAGACCGTACGGATACTAAACTTGAATTTAAGATCAAAACCTTGTTTCTTTGATAATTCTGGCTTTGCCATAGAAACCCTATTGTAACAGATCTGATAAAATTTGAGCAAGGAAAGCGTATGAAAACACTACATTTAACTGAGAAAAATAAGGAAAAAATAATAATAGAAGCCAAAAAAATATTATCCGAAGGTGGACTTATTATTGTGCCATCAGATACAGTTTATGGAGTATCTGTTGATGCAACAAACCAAATGGCTGTGGAAAAGTTGATTAATTTTAAATCGCGACCTCCTGGTAAGGCCATTTCAGTTTTTTGCGGCTCTGTTGAAAGATTAAAAAAATATGTTGAAGTTTCAAAAGCTCAGGAAAAGTTAATAAACAAATTACTGCCTGGCCCCTATACATTGGTTTTACAATCTACTCATAAAGTCAATCAACTTATTGAAGCGGAAAACGGAACACTTGGGGTTCGGATACCTGATGCCGACTTTGCAAATGCGCTTGTCAATGCTTATGACAAGCCGGTTACTGCAACCTCAGCAAATAGAGCAGGACAATCACCTCATTATTCAATCGAAGCCCTGCTCAATAGTCTTTCTGAAGAAAAAAAACAGCTCATTGATCTTATTATTGATGCAGGGAAGTTACCTATTCGTAAACCATCAACGGTTGTCGATATGACTCAGGATGAGATGGCCGTATTAAGAGAAGGTGACTTTACAAGTCTTTTGCAATTGCAAGGTGACAAAGAAGAATATGATTCTAGCAACGAAGAAGAAACCCAACACATCGCAAACGAGCTTATCAAGCGACATTACACACGCGCGCAAGACAAGCCGCTCATATTTATATTCTCAGGAACTCTTGGGGCAGGCAAAACTGTCTTTGTAAAATCTATGGCGAAGTATCTTGGTATTAATGACGTCGTCTCACCAACATTCGTGGTGTATTACGACTATGATGTCGATAATAAAGTGGTTAAGAAATTCATTCATGTCGACCTATATAGATTAAAAGAGAATGAAGAATTTAAGCATCTAGGCCTTCAAGAATACCTAAAAGCTGGACATATTATGTGTATTGAGTGGAGTGAGAAATCTGAGGAATTTCTGCAACAAATAAATAAAAGCGCTCTATTTATTTATGTAGATATCGCTTACACTGGCGCTCAATCGCGACATATTACCATACAGAAAAACTTTTAATATGAAAATTCTTGCTATAGATACATCGTGTGATGAAACGGCTGCAGCTGTGACGGATAAAGATATCATTCTTTCGAATATAACCTACTCACAAATTTTAATGCACAAACAATTTGGCGGAGTAGTCCCAGATATTGCACGAAGAAATCATGAGGAGCATATTGATGAGGTTGTTAAAAAAGCATTAAAAAGTGCACACACAACTATTGATCAAATCGATGCAATTGCCGTAACATTTGGACCTGGTCTTGCCATTGCTCTTGGCGTAGGTATTAATAAAGCGAGAGAGCTGGCTGTTCAACATAATAAACCTCTTATTCCTGTCAATCATATGGAAGGTCATATTTATTCTTCTTTTGCAAAAAATTCAAAAGGAAAACCTGAAAACAACATAGCGTTCCCATGTCTGGCTGTTCTTGTTTCTGGTGGACATACTGAATTGGTATACATGGAAGATCATTGCTCATATCAGGTAATCGGAAAAAAACGTGATGATGCTGCAGGAGAAGCCCTCGACAAGGCTGCACGTATCATATTGAATGAGCATATTTATCCTGGTGGTCCTGTGATTGAAGAACTTGCATTAAAAGGTGATGAAAACTTTCTTAAACTTCCCATTCCTATGCTACATAGCAAGGATCTCGATTTTTCCTATTCAGGTATAAAAACTGCGCTTTTATATGCAGTGCAGGAAATGGGTGACGATACACGGATCGAACATATGTCTGATTTGGCAGCGTCATTTCAAAAAACTGTTTTTACAAGTATTGATGTGAAGCTTCGAGCGGCGCTTAGTCAATATAGAGTCTCATCAATTCTCGTTGGTGGTGGTGTTGGGGCAAACAAATACATGAGAAATATGCTGCGAAGAACAGCAAAACAAAGCAACATTCCTATTTACCTTCCTTATTCAAAAAAATTATATGGTGATAATGCGGCAATGATCGGTGTTGCAGCTTATTTTAAAGGTTTAAATAGTCAAGCAAAAGATCTGGATTCAGTTCAGCGAAGTGCGAGGGCAGAACTATCGTAAATATGAACCCCGGCGCCAGTGGCGCCGGGGTTGTAGCACCGTTTGGCCTCATTTGACGATGATGTAGCCATACTTTTCGGCGTGCGTCCGAGCATCAGATTCCGAATTGAACGAAGCTGCTTCGTACGACTTATGCGTCTGGCCTCCTGATCTCGTTAGGTAGATGTTAATTATGCCGGAGCTAGCCGTAACGATCAAAAGCTTGCCTCCGTCTTGGCGAAGTCGAGCAGGACTTTTCATTGTATGCCTCGATGTATGGTGCTTCCTACCGGTTGTAGGAGCTATAAGTATATCAAACTATAGCATGATGAGCAAGTGTGAGGGTGGCGGGGGGGAGGATCGAACTCCCGACCTGTCGCTTATGAGACGACCGCTCTAACCACTGAGCTACCCAGCCTTGAACATATATTATAATATACATATGTCAGAAATCGTTGCTATATTCGCCCATCCCGATGATGAATCGTTTGGTCCTGGCGGGACAATTGCAAAGTTCGCAAAAACCAATAACGTCTATTTAATATGTGTCACTTCTGGAGATAAAGCTGGTGAACCAACCGTTCGAGAACAAGAACTAAAAGACGCTTCTGCATTGTTGGGTATTAAGAAAGTTTATTTTTTACGTTTCGCCGATGGTGAGCTTTGTAATGATATTTATCATGAAATAGCTGATGCTTGCCAAAAATTACTAGAAGAAATTAAACCACAAAAACTTCTAACATTCGAAATGCGTGGCGTAACAGGACACATTGATCACGTAGCAACATCCATGATTACAACATATCTTTTCTATAAGTTACAGTATGTAAGTGAGCTCTGGTATTACTGCATCAGCAATATCTATCGATCAATGATTAAAGACTATTTTATATATTTCCCATCTGGCTACGAAAAAGATGAGGTTGATGAGGTTATAGATGTTTCTGATGTGTGGAATGAGCGTATGCAATCTGTACTTTGTCACGGATCACAAGAAAAGGATATGAAAGAATGTTTTAAAGATCTAAATCAATTGCCCAAAGAAGAATATTTCCTTGTGAAGCGAAAATAATTAGTCACTTTTATATTTGCCAAGGTAAGGAAGCGCCTCAATTTTCTTTGAAAGGTAATCTTGATAAAGAACTAGATCGTCATAATGATCAAAGGCTACAGTTTCTTTGGCGGGCAGTGCATCAAATACAAACCACTCAAGTTCTGTTACCTCATAATCATTTTCTCCAGTTTTTTCTGTTGCTTGAGCGAAGAATACGAATTCAATATTTTGACGGTCTTCTGCAGATCGATCAGGGTTGTCTTTAATATGCAATAAGGTGAGCTTGTCGACTTTCCAACCACTTTCTTCCATAATTTCCCTTCGCAATCCCTCTTCAAGGTTTTCATCCCTTCCCATGAAACCGCCGAGCAAAGACCATTTTCCAGCTTCATCCAGTGGCTTGCCGTTTGCAAGAGTGCCACGTTTTCCAAGGAGAATTTTGTCGTCTTTTATGACTAGGGCATTGACAGTTACATGTCGAAGTTTTCCTTTACCGCCGTCTTCAAATTCGCAGGTTATCATGATTTAATCTGGTCGGGGTAGCGGGACTCGAACCCACGACCTCACGCTCCCAAAGCGCGCACTCTAGCCATCTGAGCTATACCCCGAGTATCGTCTATTATACAAGACACGACCTTTTTAAGCCACGGGCTTTATGATATCATACAGGGTATGCTTAAAGGAAAGCTATATCATTTATATATAAAACGCTGGCTCGACATTGCACTCGTACTCATCATTAGCATACTTTTTCTCCCGATTTCACTCATAGCTGCAATTTTTATTAAGTTAACTAGTGACGGACCAGTCCTTGCTGATGTGCCAAACCGTATCGGAAAAGATCAAAAGCCATTCAAAATGTATAAATTTAGATCAATGATACTCAATGCACATCAGATGCTACGTGAAGATAAGAATTTTGCCAAGTTATATGAACAATATAAAAGTGGCAGTTATAAATTGAAAAGAGATCCACGCATTACGCCGGTAGGGCGGTATATTCGTAAACATTCGATAGATGAAATTCCTCAATTTTTAAACGTATTGAAGGGTGAGATGAGCATAGTTGGACCACGAGCATACTACCCTGATGAGCTTGAGGAACAGCAAAAAAAATACCCAGAAACAAAGAAGCTTGTAACAAAGGTTTTATCTGTGCGACCTGGCATTACTGGCTTATGGCAGGTGTCAGGCAGGTCGGATGTAAATTTCGACAAAAGGGTTGCAATAGACGCCCAATATGTGGATAATATGTCATTGTGGCAAGATCTTAAAATTATTTTAAAGACCCCTTGGGCAATGATTTCAGGAAAAGGGGCCGTATAAGTTTGTCTAGTTATGATGGGATTACTTCAAAAGAAAAAATCATTCAGAAGAAAATCAGGATTTAAATTATCCTTGAGTAAGAAAAAGGTTGGTTCGTTGGGTGTCATCTTTCTTGTATTGATCATTTGTATGGGCCTACTTGGCTATTTTGGTATATATAAGCCAGCTTTGAGCATGCAGGCCAAGGCAAAAGAAGTTGCAGAGGCTGGAAAATTGGTAAACGCTGCGTTTAAAGAAAACGACCTTGAGAAAATGCAAAAAGAATTGGATACTACAGAGGTCAAATTTAATGCGTTTAAGAAAGAAGCTCAAAAAATTTATTGGATAAAGCCTATTCCTTTTTTGGGCAATTATGGCAAAGATTTAAATAATGGTGTTGATGCTGGCGGCTATTTAATTAGTGCAGCAAAGAAAACAATCGCAGCTATTGAGCCGCACGCTGATCTTATTGGATTTAAAAAAGGAAAAGATACCTCATTTGTCGAAAAACCAGCAGAAGAAAGACTTCAAACAGCCGTCTTAACACTTGATTCAATTGTTGAGGATGTAGATGCTATTGCTGAAGATATTGATAAAGCTCGCACGAGAATCGACAAGATTGATCCAAATCGTTATCCAGAAACGTACAAAGGTAAAAAAGTTCGCAACACGATCGAAAAAGGAATTTCTCAGTTTGATGGCGTTGCCTCACTTTTTGTTGATGCAAAACCATTTTTGAAAAATCTTCCTGAATTTTTAGGAGCTAAAGAGGAGAAGACATACCTCGTGCTCTTTATGAATGATAAGGAGCTTCGTCCAACCGGTGGTTTCCTGACTGCCTATGCAATTTTCAAGATTAATAAAGGAAAGTTTCAAGTTGCAAAATCAGATGATATTTATTCCCTCGATGCTGCTATTGCAAAGCACCCTAAAGCGCCAGAGAAGATTCTTGCATATCATAAAGGTGTGAGTCAATTCTTTATTCGTGATAGTAACTTGTCTCCAGACTTTGTTGAATCAAATAAGCTTTTTGATGAGCTTTATCAAATGAGTAGCCAAAAGGTTAAGTACGACGGTATTATCGCAATGGATACCTATGTGCTTATTGATGCTCTTAAAATTCTTGGAGACACACAGGTTCGTGGCACAAACTTCTCAGCAACGATTGATAAGCGCTGTGATTGTCCACAAGCTATATATAAGCTTCTTGATGAGGTTGATCGTCCAGTGGCTTACATTAAGGCTGATAGAAAAGGTATCTTGGGCGATCTCCTTTTCGCGATCATGCAAAAGGCCCTTGGCTTTTCACCAAGTAAATATTGGGGTCAACTCGCGCAAGAGGTTCTTATGAAGAATTTGAATGAGAAGCACATCTTGATGGAAATGAAGGACAAGGAGATTCAAGATTCACTCGTTGCCTTGAATTTCGCCGGACGCTTGAAAGATACTGAGGGTGATTATTTGCATATTAATGATACGAATTTTGCTGGAGCGAAGTCTAATCTTTTTGTACAACACGCAATAGATTCTGAAACAAATATTGCTGGTGATGGAACAGTGACAAGAACGATCACTATTAACTATAAAAATCCTTTTAAGCATTCAAATTGTAGTCTTGAGCATAGTGATCAACTTGGTGTAGGTGGACTTTGTATTAACGCAACACTCCGCAACTGGCTTCGCATATATGTTCCTGAGGGAAGTAAACTTATTTCTTTCACAGGATCCGAAAAGAAGACACTCACCTACGACGAGCTCGGGAAGACCGTCTTTGAAGGATTCCTTGGCGTACAGCCTATGGGTAAAGCAACTGTCAGGGTATCTTATACATTGCCATTTAAGGTTAAGAGTAAGGCCGACTATAAGCTTCTCGTCCAGAAACAACCGGGCACAGAAGGACATGCATTCACTGCTTCTTTAAATGGAAAGAAAATTCTTAACACAACATTAGTAAGAGACCTTACATACGGCTCAAATAGATAGTTAACTTCTCATGAAATCGCTGAAGCATGGAAGCGATAAAGGCATAGTCCTTAAAAAACACCGCCTTCCTAATCAGAACGTTTCTCTCAATATTTTTTCTGAACATAGCGGGAAGATTAACATCTTTGCATACGGCATTCGTACTATAACAAGCCGTCGCCTCTCACATCTTGAAACAGGCAACTATATTTCGTTTTCATATAGAAATGAAGATGACAGATTATTTTTATCAGAAACAGAGCTTATTTATGGTTATTCGAAGATAAAGGATGATCCCTTGAGATTGCAAAAAATGTATGTGGCACTTCAATTGTTGCAAAAAATCCTTCCTGAAAATGCACCAGAATCTCAACTGTACGATCTGACTTTGTCATATTTTAAAGAATTGAATAATAATGAACATGTGGGGCCACAGAATGAAGAAGCCTACTTAAATACCGCGCTTATGGATTTGGGATATATTGATGATGCCACGCAAAAGCAACCCAACTTTGATCCATATGACTTTATTAAGCAGCTCACAAATTTGAAGCTTAGGTGAGGTCTTCGTGTTCGGTTCCAGCAAGTGATTCAACAAATTTCTTGATTTTAGGAACAGACTCTTTTTTAGTTACGAGGAGCACGTCGTTTGTGTTAACTACAAGCAAGTCGTCTAAATCGATACCAACAACAAGTTTATTGTCCTCGTAATTATATACAAGACTGTCTACAGAATCTTCAACTATAACTCTTCCACGTGTTACATTTGCCTCTTTATTTTCTTCGAGAGCTTCTTTTAGTGCTTCCCATGCACCAACATCACTCCAACCTAGATCAGCTGAAACAACTAGACCCTTGCTGAAGTCCATCTTTTCTACGATGGCATTATCAAAAGAGATTTTTTCAATGGTTGGGTATATTTCTTCTAGAACCTGCTGATATTGATCTGTGCCATATGCATCTTGAATTTTAAGGAGTTTTTCATATATCTCAGGAGCAAATTGTTCAAAAAGTGACCATAAGAAACCTGCTGATGTGACCCAGTAACCCAAATTCCATGCATGCTTGCCATCCTTATAGAATTTGTCAGCTGTTTCTGGATCAGGGCGGTACTTAAACCCATTAAGCTGATAGAACTCAACTTCATTATGTTCTTTTACTTTTGAACCAAATGATATCCAGCCTAAATTTTGACTTGCAAAGCGTGGCTGTTGGCCGACAAGTATAATTTGATTAGGGTCTTTTTCAATAAGCTCTCCAGCAGATTTAAGCACTCTTCTAAAGTAGCCCTCCTTTTTAACAAGATGATCACTTCCCCATAAGAGGGCAACAGGTTCGTGTGGGCTATTTTTTGCAAGGAGCGCAGCTACAAGACCAACAGCTGGCCCAACGTCTCTCGTAGCAGGTTCAGAAATAATATTTCCGTCTTTTATTTTGGGAAGCTGTTCTTTGACTGCTCCAGCAAATTGTGCTCCAGTGGTAATATAAATATCTTCAATATCAAAGCCAGGAGTAAGTCTGTCAATACAAAGCTGTAGCATTGTTTTGTCACCAACAATACCCATAAACTGCTTTGGAGCGTTCTTTCTTGAGAGTGGCCAGAGACGAGTCCCAACACCTCCAGCGAAAATTACTGCCTTCATGATAATAGTTTAGTAAATTTTTTCTTAAATGTCTCGGAAGAAAATTGAGAAAGATGACTTTCAGCAATTTTACCCAAGGAACGTCTTATAGTGTACTCAATCTCATTAAATTTATCAAGGGCTTTGAGGAGGGATTCTGTCGTTTGAGATTCAAAAAATAATCCAGTTTCGTTCTCAAGTACCGTTGAAGTAACACCACCTTTTTTATATGCGATGACAGGGCAGCCACAAGCTTGTGCCTCTAATGCTACGTAGCCAAAGTCTTCACGTTGTGGCATTATTAAAGCTTTTGCGGAATTATAGTGTGCTGCTAGATTGGCATCAGATACATGTTGTGAAAACTCTACATTACTAGGAGCACGGCGTTTAAGTGCGGTGTATTGCCTGCCGTCGCCGACAATAATCAGTCGCTGCGACGGCAATTGTTTAAAGGTGTCGATCGCGAGATCGACGCGCTTATAATCAACGAGCCGCGAAACCAAAAGGTATGGTCTATCTTTTTTCTCTTCGGAGGCTGTAGGTTTTTCGATGAGATTAGACCAATAACCATATTCAAATGGCGGCATGATAATTTCTGCTTCTAAATTGTAGTATTTTTTAATTCGCGCGGCGACCTCGGGTGATATTGCTACGAGCTCATCTGGACGCCGCGCAGCAATATAATCCCAGTTTTTCAAGTAATTAACATACGGCTTCATTATAAACGAACCTGTTCTATATTCTTTTTGGTGCGACCACAAATATCGAGGTGGTGACAGCACATATGAAACATGTTTAGTTTCTGGTCGCGTAATCACAGCTTTTGAAAAGGCGGACGTAATTGATAGTACCCATGAATAATTATTCAACTTGAAGGCTTCGGTAGCAAACGGCATAAGTGGTAAAGTTAATCTTCTATTATGTCGTATAAACCAGGGTAATTTTTGAATGAAAGATGTATTAATGTGAAGTCCTCGTGACCATTTTGCATTCATGGGATTATGTACGAGTGTGTACCAATCTGCATTGGGAAACATTTCTGCAAACACTGATAAAACCCTCTCAGCTCCTCCTGAAGAATCCATCCAATCATATACGATAGCAAGTTTATCTTGGTTCATAGTGTTTCCTTATATTGATTGTACGTTGTCTCTGCCATTTTTTTGAAGGAAAAAGAAGACCGTGTCTTCTTGTGGATCGGGCCTTTTCTAAAGACATTCTCAAGCAAATCTGTCAGCTCTAATGGATCATCAGGTCTAAAAAATGTTGCATCTGGACATGTTTCTCTTAATACGAGAATGTCCGAAGCAATGACTGGGCAATTAAAATATGTTGCTTCGATTAATGTTAATCCAAAACCTTCGTCTTTTGAAGGATGTATGAGTGCTAGTGCATTCTTATAAAGCCATACTCTCTGCCCAATTGATAAATTTGATAGGCGTATGATTTTTTCTGTCATATCGAGATCATAAATACGTGCGTCTATTTTTTTTGAAAAAAAATCACTTGGCCCGCATAGAATGAGTATCGCATCAATCTGAGCCTTTGAAAAAGCAGTGATCAGCGTTTCTACATTTTTATGAGGGTAGTAATTACCCATATAGAGAAAGTATGGTTTATCTAAAGCGTGAGGGATAGGCTCTGCCTTAGCCTCTTTCAGCCGATAGTCGACGCCCTCATAGGTTTTGATAATCTTTTTGCTATTCGTGAATGAAAAGAGCTTGAGAATGTCACTCTTTACTGCATCGGACGGCACAAATATTTTCTTCGCATGAGAAATTGCATGTGCCAGCACCCGTTTGTACATTAAGTGTTTAAAGCTATAAAAAAACTGATTTTTGGTGGAGGCTTTTCCGGTAGGATGTTTAAAAGGAATAACATCATGTATTGTAATAACAAATGGGCGGGTGTAAAAAATGGGCATGCTAAAGTAGCAGAAGTGCATAAGATCAAGATTATCAGCATACAGCTGCTGTAGAAAGTTGGTCTGTTCAGCAAAAGAGTGCCATTGAGCAGATGTGTGGCGAATAGTACTATTCTTAGGTAGACCAGGGAGGTCATTAACATCTTCTTTTCTCACATATATATAAAACTCGTGAGTTTTATCAGTTATGCTTGTAAGCTCCTTAAGAAGATTTCGTATATATACACCTACACCTGTCTGATTTAAAAGACGTGCATCAATGCCTATCCGTTTAGTTTCCATGAAGCGAACTTGATTTTAAATGACTAAATAGATCAATTGTTTTGTACATCAACATGTTCACAACTGCAGGATTTTTTTGTGCGTAATGTTTTTTATAAAAAATTTTCATTGCATCGTAGAAATGATGAGTAGTAGCTCTTTTAGTCTTTTTATCATATGTCTTTAGACCGCTCTGATGCTTTAAATGACGAACAGTAAATTTTGGATAATACATTATCTTATATCCTTTTTCTTTTATTCGATATGATAAATCAAGATCTTCACCGTACATAAAATATTCTTCATCAAAACCTTTCACTTCTTTTAAGATATCCCGAGGAATAAGAAAAAATGCAGCAGTTGGTGAGTCAATCTCATGATTCTTTGCCAGATTTTCCCATGTCATATGATAGCCCCCAAAGAGTCGATTAAGCAAAGGAATGTTTTTTGATAGCGTTTCAAGACCACTAAAATAACAAAATGAATGCCAAATTGAAGGAAATCCGCGATGCGATGCTGGATCAATTTTTGTGTCGGTGAGCATTACTTTTGTAGTTAGGCCTCCGACATCTTTATTGCGTCGTAAGTATGAAATAAGTGATGCAAAATCAGACCTTTCAACTTCAACATCAGAATTCAAAAGAAGTACGAATTCGCCATCGGCTTTTTTTATACCAATGTTATTAGCTGCTCCAAAGCCCAGGTTGCCTGTATTCTTTAAAACAATTACCCCAGGGTAATCTTTTGCCAATATATCAAGCATTTGCACAGAACCGTCAATAGATGCGTTGTCGACAACAATAATCTCCCATGATATTTTTTCCTCTGTCAGCGCACGAATGAGATCTTCTAGAGTCTTTTTTGTCATCTTGCATGTGTTGTAAGAGACGACTACGACAGATAAATCTTTCATGATGTAATTATAACAAGAATATGTATAATAACTTTGGATCACATGAAAAAAACGTTCATTTATGCAACAATAATCGCAATTATTGCTTCTTTCTTTATTTTTTTCCAGTTCAATGAAATTCCAAAAGGATTAGCAAATGATGAGGTAGATTTCATACATCTTGCATTGAATCTTAATGGCCAGTCATATCAACCATATACACCTGAGGCAACGGGTCATACGACCTTATATTTTTATGTTATTCTCTTTTTCTTCAAGGTGTTTGGAATTACACAGTTTGGATTACGTTTTGCTTCTGCAGCCTCTGGTGTTGTAGCTGCAGTGCTTTTCTATTTTGTAGCGAAAGAAGCCTTTAAAGAAAAGCACATTCAGTTTTCTTTGCCAAAAATTGGATTATTTAAGCTGGAATTTGCCTTTATTGCTGCGCTTACTCTGCTCAGCATGCGCTGGTATTTTCAATTCGCGCGGTTTTCTTTTGAAGCGACCTTCCTTCTCATGTTTGAACTAGTAGCATTGTATGCTGTTTTACTCTTCAGAAGGTCGCAATCAATTTTTTATGTAATACTCGCCGCATTGGCGAGCGGCCTTGCTTATAATTCCTACACGCCAGGCCGTCTTTTTTTTATTCTCATAGCCGGGCTCATTTTTTATATTTCAAAGAAAAAGAAACAGCATCTAAGTGTTTTCATTGGAGTTTTTTTCCTTTGTATTGCTCCGCTCACGCTATATTTTTTGCAACACCAAGATGTGCGTATTGAACAGCAGCTTTATCTGAAAAATCCTGATCTTACGATCTTAGAAAAGGTTGGCTTTTTTATCCAAAATGCATGGAAAAACTTTTATATGCTTTTCGGAGAGGGTGACGTGAATGGTCGTCATAACTATCCATATAAAAATGCTCTTAATCCTATTTTGTATTCATTTTTGGGTCTTGGTATAGTTCATTTCTTTAAGCTCAAAAAAACTTTCTTTGATAAGCTCTTTTTTGCATATCTCATTATTGGTACCATGCCGACATTGCTCACATATCCTCATGAAAACCCTAATATGCTAAGAACATTTACCGTTTTGCCTGCGTTTGCTTATTTTATTACAAGAGGTTTTTTGTGGGTTTTTGAACAAGTAAAGAAGGACAAAAAGAAAATACACCTCGTGAGTATAATTATTCTTTTTTTGCTCCTTGTATCTATGATATACGAGGCGCGCGCATACTTTATTTTCCAGAAGCTTGTATACATTCAGGCATTTGATCTAATGAATGTATTTGAGAATTTAGCGAAATAATGCAGCTCTCCCAATCTTATACTTCAAGTCAGTCGCTTTTCTTTTACCAATAGCTTTTGCAGGAACACCACCAACAATTGTATAAGGCTCAACATCTTTTGTAACGACTGCGCCTGCCGCTACGACAGCTCCTTTACCTATGGTTATGCCAGGTAAAATTATTGCTCGTGGTCCAATAAAAACATAATCTTCTACCGTTACAGGTTCTATAATTGGTCCAAAAGCCTTATCGTGAATATCGTGCTCTGCATTGTATATCATTACCTCACTCGCAATTGCAACGTGGCTTCCAATCGAAAGTTTGTTGCGACCATCAAGAAGCGTACCTTCACCAATAATGGTATCGTCACCGATTGTTATGTTTCCAGGATTATGAAAGGTAACACCCATGTGAAGAGTAGAGCCTTTTCCAATATGCATGCCCGCACATCTATAAAAAAATCTGCGTATATGATGAGAGGGAAGGTAGCCAACGCTGTGAATTAAAAAAAGACCAAGTTCGCTAAAAATGGTAATCCCACGAGTAACGGCTTTAGAACTGACTTCTTGCATGGATAGGTCTTTGCCCATTCGATCTTTCATGGATTATTGTGTTGGAGTGAAGGCTTCAATAATTGTTCGTAATGTCTCTCGTGCACTTTTCTCCCAACTAAATAATTGTACCCTTTTTAATCCTTTTTTCACAAGCGATTGGCGTAGTGATGCATTATTTATCATCTCCTCAATTTTTCCTTCTAATTCATCTGGGTCTTTTGGATTAAAGTAAATAGCCGCATCTCCTCCAACTTCAGGTAGACTTGCAGCATTCGAAGCAATGACTGGACATCTGTGTTGCATCGCCTCTAGCAGGGGAATGCCAAAACCTTCGTAGAGCGATGGAAATATAAAACATTCAGCTTTTTTATAAAGAGCCGCGAGCTGACTATTTGATACATAACCCGTAAATATGATGTGGTCTTCTAATTCTTGCTCCAGTACATAATCAAAGATATCACCAAAAAGCCACCCCATTTTCCCAACGAGCACAAGTTTGTATTTGGGATTTTTTTTATGCAATGATTTAAAAGCCGTAATCAGTGTTCTGATATTTTTTCGTGGTTGAATTGTACCTACGTATAAGAAATAGGGACTTTTAGGAAGAGAGAATGAAGCACCGACATCTTTGTAGGCTTCTTTGGATTTATCAAATCCATTATGTATTACCTTTATTTTTGATGATGCAACATGATAGTTTTTAACCACATCCTTCTTTGTTGCATTAGAAACAGTTATTACTTTCGTCGAATTTTTAATTGCGTGATTGCTCCATGATGTCAATTTGTATAAATCTTTTTTAAGAAATTCATCTTTAAAGTAAAGATAGGATGTATCATGAATCGTAACGACAGTTGGAACTGGTGAAAAGCGGGGAGTATAGTGTGCCGGACAAAATAACACATCAATTTTTGGATTTTTGTAAAGATGAAAAGGGAACACAATATCGCGCCAGAAATGTTCACCGCGAACGATATCATATGAAAAATATGGAGTTTCCTTTGGCAAATCTGGAAGGGGTTTCTCACGAAGATAAATAATAAACTGGACTGCAGGAGAAGCTTGTTGGTGGAAATAACGAAGCATCTCTGATGTGTATACAGAAACACCAACCTTCTCTTTTACATTTGCCTCATTGCCATCAACGCCTATTATCATATATTGTTTGTACTATTTTAACAAAATTTTTAGCGAAATTATCCAAAGAGAAGCTTTTGTAACGCTGAAAGCCTTCTTTGATGAGTTGTGTGCGTAGTTCATTATTTTCATGTAAAAGTTTTATGCTGCGCGCAATATCATCAGTATCTTGTGGATTAAAAAATTCAACGACATCTTTACCTATTTCAGTTAGTGATGAGGAGTCAGCACAAGCCACTGGACACTTGTAGCCCATTGCCTCTATTATTGGATACCCAAAACCTTCATAAAGTGAAGGGAATACAAAAAATTCTGCATGTGAATAAAGTGCTGCTAACTCATCATCAGGAACAAAACCCAAGAATGAAATATGAGGACTTGATATTTCTGAGATATCGCCCCAGCCTTTATCACCAACCACTATTAGCTGTAAATCGGTAATGCCTGTTTTCTGAAATGCCTCGAGTAATCTCTTAAGATTTTTTCTTGGTTCTAATTTTCCAACTGTAAGAATGTAGGGTTTTGTAATCTTATGTTTTTTTTGAACAATTTCCCAATCTAATGGCTTTTTAGTATCAACTGCCGGATATAGAAGATGAATCTTATCCTTAGGTATGCCAAGATATTTTTCAGCGTCGACCCCTGTAGCAATAGAATCCACAAATACGCCTGAAGATTCTTTTTTGATAAACCTATGTCTATCTTTTTGCTGTGCAATAATTGAGGGAGTAGCAGTTTCTGGATAAACGTATACAATCATGTCGTGTAGCGTTGTAATTTTAATTGCTTTTTTTGCTGGTGGTTCGGTCCAATCAGAAGAAATAAACACATCTATATCTCCTATTAAATTCTCAATAGGCATGAGATGAAGCTTGTTCCAAAGCAAAGTTAATGCAGATTGTGGAATTTTAAACTCCCTTAATTGATGTGCTTTTTGTATTAATTGCTTGAGCTTTGGATCGAGTGGTAGTCGTAGAGATGAGTAAAAAAATACATATTCATTCTTCTTGTCATAAGACGTTAATGCAGAAACTAACGAATGTGTGTATCGAGCGACACCAGTACCGCGATATGCAGTCTGTGAAATATCAATGCCAATTTTCATAATTATGAATGTGAAGTAACAAGCTTATGATACATTTTTTCAAGTTTGCGCGAAACGGTGTCCCAGCTATATTTTTCTTCAATTAAGGCACGTGCGTTTTTTCTAATGTTGTTATAGAACTTTTTATCCTTATACAAAGATTCAGCTGCAGCAACAAAATCTTCAGGTGTGTGCGCAATAATCACATGTTTATTTTGTGTCGCGCCTAACCCGCTTACACCAGTTGGTGAAGATATAACAGGCAATCCTGCCGCCATTGCGCCAAGAATTTTAAGTCTGGTTCCACCAGGGCCAAAGATTGGCGCCAAGAAAATAGTTGCTTTTGCATATACTTTGATAACTTCGTCAGGATTTGCTGATCCTATATCAACAATCTCAATGCCATCGCTATCTACATTACCAAGCTTTTCTAATGCGCGCTGTCCGGCAACAATGCAGGTTGCCTCTGGAATACGCTTTTTTATTTCAGGAAATATTGTCGTAATGAGATACTTAGCTGCTTCAATATTTTGTAACCATGAAAAATTTCCTTGATAAAGAAAAATTGGTTTTACCGAAAGATTTTTTTTCTCATCATATATTTGCAACAAATCCTCTCCAGCTGCATTAGGAATAATTGTTGTAGCAAGATTTTTTGAAAGTTCATGCATTTTTTCCTCATCGTCTTCAGAAACTGCTCCAACAAGATCCGCTCGCTTCCAAAAGGTTCGTTCCCAATAGCGCAATTTAAGAATATCGAAATAGAAAAATGGTCTCACGGGAGGAAACTTTAAATTTTTCACGAAATGCTGATATACCCGATATTCTATTGTTTGCTCCACGAGCAAAATTGGAACATCTGTTTTTGGAATGTGCGGCATGATATAGAAAGTTTCTGCATGAATCAGATCGAATTTATTATTTTTTAACAATTGTTCAACGGTTACACGTGCTTCTTCAGAATAGTTTCGTACGACAAGGAATGGATATTGTCCAAACACACTTGTGACAATATTACGGAACGTCCATGGGGATTCTGATCTTTTGCATAAGTGTATCTCCTTGCAATACGGAAGCAAATTTTTCTTATATGCCTCTTCATCTTTTGCCTTAATAAGCGCAACAAGATAAATATCATGGTTGCGACTTAAGTGCTTAATAAGGTTATATGATCGCACCTGGCCACCAGAAGATGGAGGATAAGGAAGGTACGGAGTCAGCATCAATATCTTCATTATAGTTTGAAAATAAATACATGATTGTTCTCAAAGATGGGTGTATATATTTTACGAACTTCTTCAGCAACAGCGGTTTTGTCTGTATAAAAATACTCCATTCCTTTTGCTTTTAGATTTTCTAAAGTATCGGGAACCGAAGGCATACCTTTTCTATTAGCTAAATAGAGGAGTGTTGTATCGCCATCACGGTCAGTAATAACTTTTGCATTCTGTGGAGTTAATGTATTAATAATTTTTCCAATGTTTACTAAATCCTCACTATAAAGATAATAGTCTTTTACTTTGTAGTACGACATTAGCCATGAAAATCCAATAATAGCTACAACTAAGAAAATGTTAATAACATATGCCTGATCTTTTTCAGTTCGTCGTAGCAGGCGCGCAAAGCCAAACCCACTCATGAGTGCAAGTGCGGGGAGGATGACGGTTTGATAATAGTCATGCTGGACATTTCCTCCCTGAAAGACGAGAAGATACACAAGTGCAGCAAACACTGTTAATTGTGGCACAAGGCTTTTTTTCGTTTTTTCAAGAAGGCCGAGCACTGGGAAGAGCGCTGCAAAGCCACCCATAATAAGTAGCAAAATACGTTCATGGAAGATCCAGCGGAAAAACGCTGGTCTAAAGAAAATTACTTTTTGTCCTTCATATGTATTGACCGATGTAAGAAGCCATTCAAAACCTGGGATGCCTTCTGGGAAATGACTTATCCACATTCGCCATGAAATAAAAGGAAGTATGGCTGCAATGAAATAAAGGTATGGCGCTGGTTTTTTAATAAGACGCAATCGATATTTGGTAAAAAATGTATAAGCGATCGGCAAAAAATAGAAAATAACGGTTGGTTTTATGAGTATGGATAGCGCCGCACATACGCAGGAGACTACTAAAAGGAGCGGCGCAGCCTTGTGTTTTGTTCGCGCCCACACATAGGCAAGAAACAATGCAATGAATGAAAATCCAACAGCTGTTGTTTCTGGCAATACCGTGCGCGAGTAATACACAAAAAAAGGAAATGTTGCATATATGAGTGCTGCACCAAACGCTGCTACGCGACTATGCTCTTGCAGCGCAATGTAATATATGACACAGAGCACAATTAACGAAAAGAATATAGACACGAGCCTACCATATACTTCGACGGGCATAATTGGAAGATACTTGTGGAGCGCGCCAAACATTGCATTGTAGGCAGGGAATTCGACAAATCTGTATCCCTCTGGATTGTATTGTCCAGATTGTACATTGGAAAGATCGTCATACTTAGGATATAAGAGATTAAAGTTGCCTTGAGAAAAATTACGAGCAACGGCTGCAGTATCTACCTGTCTCCATGAGTGCCAATCTGCGAGTGGAATATTTACTTTGTATAGTCGTAAAGTAAGCGCAACAATAACGAAAAAAGTTAGCAAAAATGCGTCAATTCTTTTAAAACGTTCCATATTAAACCTTTTTTATACTTTGTTCCTTCAACATTGCCATACCGGTGAATGTGCCAAGAAGCGTCCAGAAGAGATAGGCGACTTTTGAAGCTTCAAACACGTCGATGAGAACGGCATTAACGAGAAGGCCAAATGTTCCAAACAGAAGTGCCACAATAATGTAGCGGCCTTCCTGCGATATCTTGTTGCGTACAGCATATACTCCTTTGAGAACAGTAAATATTATGCCAAGGAAAAGCAATGTTCCCAAAGCTCCTGTTTCACCAATCCATCTGAAGTAGTCACCATCTGATGATTCAGTAATAGATGAGGGTCCACTCCCTAATAATGGATTTTTCATGAATGCTTTAACTGCTCGTGGCCAGCTCACCTGTAAGCGAGTTGAAATAGATGTGTCAGCAGCAACAGCAGAAATAACCTGATAATCATTTTCTGTCATCGCACTCCCTGAGGCCATTTGTCCGCTAAGTGTTGCGCGTGCTAAGAGATCTCGTTTCGTGAGTTGTGTCTCTAATGTTACCGGTAAGGTATTGCGTGTTTTAATAAATGCTGTTCCAGCAGGTAATGCTTCTTTCTTTAATTTTTGCACTACGACCTCTTCTCCTGTTTTTTCGTTCACAATAACCTGTCTAATCTGTACAGTTTTAGCCCATCGAATAGCAAGTTCTTTATCCATACTAAAAGCAGCTACTGATAAGACAAGGGCAATGGCAAAATATCTAAACTTGCGTATATATAAAAGATAGGGAAGTGTAGAAACGATATACGCAATCGATGATGTTCGAGAAGCTGTCAAGACAAGTGAGAGCGTCGAAATCATTATGGTAATAAAAGTGAGTGTCTTACTTAGCTTATTGAATAGAACAAGATAAAGAGTTAATGCGAAAAGAATTGTGCCAATCACAAGTTGATTGAGCGGTGACAAGAATGTGCCAGCAATAGGAATGTGGTTAATTGTTTCAGTCGAAATACCGGTAAGCGTATAGCACGCAAGAACAATGGGAAGAAGTGACACAAAAAGAGTAAACAGCTTCATTTTTTGTGATATCTGAATTCTTTTTGCATACATAAACAGAGCCCAAAGAAAAGGAAGCATGAGTACCAGATATGCTGCCAAGTCATAATGACCTGCAAAAGTAGAACTTAATCGGGCCTCTGGAGTAAGAAAAAGAATGCGACCCTTTGCAAATTCAGGATTCATTGTAGAAATTGCTGGAAATTCAAAGAATCGTTGCCCTATTCCATATACATTTATGAGAAAAAGTGAGGTCAAGAAAGAAAACAAAAGTTTTTTGTAGTCTGTTGATGTTCGAATAACTGAAACCGCAATAAAGAACAGCATCATGTATTCCACTCGTCGTGCTGCATGTAAGAGACCAACGAATGGGAATTCCACTGTTTTAGTAATATACACACCGCTAATATATGACAAAAACACGACAATCCAGAAGGCACCAAAAAGTTTTTTATAGGGGAGTTTTGCGAATGAAACCTTCTTCCTAAGAAGCTGAAGTATAAAAACAGCTGCGAGAACCCCTGTTAGTAAATCGTCAAGTCTGATAGCTATATATGTGTAGTTAACAACACGGAAAGGGAATTTTGGAAAGAGGGGTATGAAAAATACAAACAACATCAGAAGAATTTTTAAGATGTTGTCGTCAAGTTTTTTTAATAATTTCATATGCCTGCCTATATGTTTCTATTAAATAATTGTTGCCAGTAATAGTGCCTATTACGTAGGCTATAACCGCCTTTAATTGTAGCATATAGAGAATGCACGTCTGTTGCAAGGGGGAATAATGTTTTTTATAGAAATGTATATAGCCTTGGAATACCTTCAGAATAGGCTGTGTTCTTGAGTTGCTAGAAGCTCCTTCAAGATGAATAAAGGCAGCATCAGGGTAAACCCCTGTTACCATTTTCTGCTTGCTTGCACGATATAGCAGATCGATTTCATCCCAATACATAAAAAGAGAATCGTCAAATCCTTTAAGTTTTTTAAATGTTTCTGCACGAGTCATCAGAGCGGCTCCAGATGCCCAATCAACTTTTTGAATTTTTCTAACTGCCCACCTACTGGCACCCCAACTATCACCTTTAAGGAAAAGAGCAGCAAATGCCACGGGTACATTATAAAAGCGCCCGCAAGAAGCTTGGGGCGATTTATCTTTATTTAAAAGTCGTGCTCCGAGAAAGTCAAAACCTTTTTGGGAATGAAAAAAACGATACATGCGTGGAACTGCATCTTCCACAACAACGATATCTGAATTTAAAAACAACAGAACGTCTCCTTTGGCCATCTCTGCGGCCTTATTATTGCCGCCAGTATAACCAAGGTTTTCTTTGTGAGCTATGATCTTGAGCCGCTCGTCATTTATTTTTTTCAGTTCAGCAACACTTTTATCATTTGAATTATTGTCCCATACTATAACTTCTGCAGTAACACTTTGGTCTTTTTCCAGTGAGGCGAGAATCGATCGAACGCAGTCTGCGGTAATTTCAGCCGTATTGTATGAAAGAACAATAATTGAAAGATCCGCCATATAAGCATTATACAGTCACCTTTACTTTATTTGCTATAATTCTGGATATGTCTCAGATAACTATTGATACAATTGCTGCTTTATTAAAGCGCCGCGGATTTATTTTTCCCTCTTCAGAAATTTATGGAGGCTGGGAGGCAGCCTATGATTTTGGTCCGCTCGGTGCTGAAATGCTCCGCAACATTCGTAACGCATGGTGGCAAACCTTTGTTCATATGACGCCAAACAATGTTGGCTTGGACGGCGCACTAATATCACACCCACGTGTATGGGAGGCAAGCGGCCATGTCGAATCGTTTAATGATGTCATGGTAGAAGATACCATAACCCACAAACGCTACAGAGCTGATCATATTATTGAAGAAACAACAGGCGATAAAACAGATGGCCTTTCTCCTGAAGAAATTGATGACATTATTCAGAGTAAAAATATTGTAAGCCCAGATGGCAATAAGCTTTCCACAGCAAAGCGTTTTAACATTCTTGTTGAAGCTCAAGTTGGTACGATTGCGGATCAAAAAACAACAGCGTATCTTCGTGGAGAGACCTGCCAGCCTATCTTTTACAACTTTAAGTTGGTCAAAGATAGTATGCGACTTAAACTTCCCTTTGGAATAGCTCAGATTGGGAAGGCGTTCCGCAACGAAATTAAAGTTGGTCCATATATTTTTAGAACGCGAGAGTTTGAACAGATGGAACTAGAAGTATTTGTGCGTGAGGCAGAGGCAACAGATACGTATGAAAAACTTAAGGAACAAAGTATGAAGTGGCTAAACAGCATTGGTATTGATTCATCAAAACTCCGCTTTCGCGACCAAGAATTTAAAGAGAGGGCACATTACAACAAGGTTGCCACCGATCTTGAATATGAATTTCCGTTTGGATGGAAGGAATTCCAAGGCATCCACTATCGTGGAGACTGGGATTTAAAACGTCACTCAGAATACTCTGGAGAGGATTTGTCATATCGTGACGATGAAACAGGCGAAAGTTTTGTTCCTCATGTTGCAGAATACTCTATAGGTTTAAACAGACTTCTTCTCGTTCTTATTTGCGAAGCCTATCGTGAAGATGAGAAAAGAACGTATCTTAAATTGCATCCAAAAGTTGCACCTTATAAGGCAGCGGTCTTTCCACTTGTTCGCAACAAAGAAGAAATTACGACGAAAGCCCGCGATGTATACCAGCAGCTTGTACAATCAGGCATGTATGTTGCGTGGGATGATCGAGGTAATATTGGAAAGCGATATCTCTCTCAAGATGAAATAGGAACTCCACTTTGTGTAACGATTGATTATCAAACTCTTGAAGATCAGACTGTCACTGTGCGTAATCGTGACACAATGGTGCAAGAGCGCGTAAAACTTGATACACTGGAATTATATATTGCAGAGTTTATTAAAAATTATTCATAAATTCTATGGACATGAAAATGATTGAGAAAAATAAAAATATGCTTATCGTTGTCGTAGTTCTTATTTTGCTTGCAGGAGTGGGCTTTTTTATGATGAATGGTCGATCTGGTAATCAAGGAACTAAAGATGCTGATGAGGAGGTTCTCCCTGATGTAGAAGTATTGCCAACAGTTGCAGATACAGTGAAGGTCGATATTACCGCAGATGCAAAAAAACAAGAAGCATCAGTTTCAGTAAAGGGCGTTCCTAAAGGCACAGAATCTATTGAGTATGAACTCTCTTACGATGCAGAAGTCGATGGTGAAAAGGTGCCAAAGGGAGTTATCGGTACAATTGAATTCGATGGAAAAGAGCCTGTTCAACGAAAAGTGACATTGGGTACATGTTCATCAGGAACGTGTAAGTACGACAAGGGTATCACGTCTATTAAGGCCTCGCTCAAGTTTTCGGGTTCATACGGAGCTCAGCTTTTTGAAGGCGAATTTGAGCTGTAAGTAGACTTAGCTTTCAATAATATCATCGAGAATGATGCGGGAAGCAAAGCCGCCATTGCGGGTTTTCTTATCAAGTCGTATTGATTCTATATCATCACCATTGAGCTCTATCAACGAATTGAGCACTTCCTGAATATCTGCGAGTTCATCAGAGTTAGGATTTTCAAGGTACTCCTGTACCTCTTCAACAAGTTTCTCTTTAAGAGCTTGTTCATATTCAACATCATTAGCAACGTGACTCATAGGCTGTCGACCTGAGGCAGAAATGATGTCAAGAATGTTGTCGCGGATCAACTTTCTTTTCATATTTCATATTATATCAAAGTGACCCTACCAGTAGTGTGTTTTTGCCTCAAATACTCCTTGACAGACGTGAAATAAACGGTGTATTATGGTTAGTAATGGTGTTTTTCGGTGAATATTCAGTATCAGTTACGGACGGAGGAAGAATCGCTATCCCGAAGAAGATACGAGAGAATTTGAAAGGCGACGTATGCGTTGTCACAAAAGGCTTTGACGTATGTCTTGCCGGATACGACAGAGACGATTGGACACGCAGAACAGCCGAAATAAACACCGTATCGCTCCTTGAAAAAGAACAGATTGATAAGAGAAGAATGCTCTTTTCAGGAGCACAGGAGCTTGTCATAGACGATCAGGGACGCATCGTGCTCCCCAAGTCATTGACACAATATATGAAGTTTTCATCACAGAAAATGAAGATTATAGGGGTTGGAGATCACTTTGAAATTTGGGATGAAGGAACGTGGGAAAAATATCTCACGACCATAAAGATGTAAGCATATGCATACATCAGTACTTTTACACGAAGCAGTCGGAAGTTTACTCGTTCAAAAAAACGGTCTCTATGTTGACGCAACCTTCGGAGTTGGCGGACATAGCCGACTGATTGCCAATCAAGGGGCAAGTGTTTTAGCGTTAGAGTGGGACAATCATATTGTCTCCAGCTACGCGGATGGGTTACGAGACTTAGGCATTACGCTTATAGAGGCAAACTATGCTGATATAGCCGAAGTGGCTAAGGAAAACAACTTTGTCCCTTGTGATGGCATTTTGTTTGATCTAGGACTTTCGATGGAGCAGATTCGAGAAAGTGGAAAGGGCTTTAGTTATGAAAAGGATGAAGAGCCTTTGGACATGCGGCTGAACAATGTATTAGAAGTGACTGCCGCAGACATAGTTAATAACTTTACAAAAGATGACATATATGAAATTTTTACGAGAAACGCTGAAGAACTCAGTTCTCGGGCAATTGTGGAACATATTGTCCGCGCCCGTACTTTGAGAAAAATTGAAACAGTAGGAGACTTGAAAGAGGTAATGGCGCCAGATAATAGCGCACAGACAGTAGCACGCATATTTCAAGCTCTGCGCATGGAAGTTAATCATGAATATGAGAATATCAGCGCAGGAATCAAGGGAAGCTACGAGATTTTAAAACCAGGTGGACGAATTGCAATAATAACGTTTCACCCAGGTGAAGATCGAGTAGTCAAACAGGAGTTGATAAAGGTTGGTTTTAAAGAAATTAATAAAAAACCAATAAAAGGAAGTTATAAAAAGAGTTTTGAAAGATCAGCAAAACTAAGGATTGCAGAAAAATAACATGCTTTGGAAACAACATAAAATGAGGGGCCAGCATAAGGAACACAATGTGAGTTCAAAAATGAGCAAGCTTTTTATAGCAAAATGCATTGGTGTCGTTATGATTCTTGCCTTAATGTTAGGAAATATTGTGGTGTTTGCAAAATCTGTGCACCTTTCTGACAACATATCTCTTCTGGAACACGACATTACAGAAATCAGAAAGGAAAATGAGTATCTTCAAAAGAAAATGTATGCAGAAAGTTCTCTTACTTCTTTGGCCTATTCTGCCGAGCAACTTGGCTTCACGAAACAAGCTGAGCCGGTTTTCTTCGAAAAACCAAATTATGCTATGGCACAATAAGCATAAGATATGCGTAGAATATATGTTTTGGCATTTGTTTTCATATTCTTTCTTTGTGGAATAGTAGCAAAGCTTTTTTACATCCAAGTTATTGCTTCAACATTATATACACCTAATAATTATCTGCGTTCATCCCGCATAGAGCCTTCAAGAGGTAAGATTTATGATCGGAATATGGAGCCGTTGGTTGTTAATCAGTCGTACTACACGCTCTTCGGCGAGCCTAAAAATATCACTGATTCTTGGAAGCTATTACGACAGGTTGATGAAGTAACGCATGTTGGTGAGGCGACTTTAGAGGCACGTTTTAAAAAAGAAAAGCAATGGGTGCCACTTGTTTACAATGTGTCTGAAGACCAAAAAAAGCAGTTAGAAAGCCAAAAGATTCCAGGTATTGGCTTTGATGAGTATAAAAAGCGATATTACCCCGAAGCATCAATTGCTGCACAGTTGCTCGGATTTGTTGGAAAGGATGATGAAGGTGATAGTCTTGGTTATTTTGGTGTAGAAGGCTTCTATCATAAAGATCTTGAGGGTCTTCCGGGTATATTAAAAACGGAGCGGGATATTATCGGAAGACCAATTGTTATAGGAACGCAAAATCGTTTAAAAGGTGAGAATGGACGTGATCTTGTGCTCACTATAGATAAAACGTCACAGATGATAGTAAAGCGAGAACTACAGGCTGCAATGGAGAAATATCGAGCAAAAAGGGGCTGCGTAACAGTTGCAAATCCAAATACGGGAGAGATTCTTGCCATGGCATGTCTGCCAGATTTTGATCCTGACAAATATTTTGAATTCAGTCAGGATGAATTTCGTAACCCAATAATTTCAGACACATTTGAGCCAGGTTCCATTTTTAAACCTCTTATAGTCGCTGCAGCGCTCGAAGAAAAGGCCATTAAGGCTGATGACACCTATGACGAAAAGGGACCTATTCAGGTTGGTACCTACTTTATTCACACCTGGAACGACGAATATAACGGCACAATTTCTATTTCGCGTATTCTACAAACATCTTCCAATGTAGGGATGGTCCATATTGGTGAAAAATTAGGAGATGAAAAGAAACTTGAATATCTATCCAAATATGGTTTTGATGGACAAACAGGTATTGATTTACAAGGCGAGGTTACTACCCGTATAAAGGCAAAGAAGGCGTGGTATCCAATTGATTATGCAACGGTAACGTTTGGTCAGGGTATCGCCGTATCACAAATTCAAATGCTCACAGCTTTTTCATCGCTTGTTAATGGAGGATGGATTGTAAAGCCGTATGTAGTTAAGGAACTCATTGCAGAAAATGGTGATGTGAAAGAAATTAAGCCTAAAAAATTACGTCAGGTGATTAGCGAAAAAACCTCTAAAGAAATTAGAAAAATGCTGGAAGAAACTGTCAAGCATGGTGAAGCTAAATGGAATATTCCTAAGGGGTATCGCATAGGAGGAAAAACAGGCACTGCTCAAATAGCTTTATCAGGTTCGTATGATGCAACAAAAACAAATGCATCTTTTGTTGGATTTGCTCCAGTTGATAAACCGCAGTTTATTATTTTGGTTAGTTTGAGTCAACCAGAAACCTCGCAGTGGGCGTCAGAAACTGCTGCACCACTCTTCTTCAGCATAGCAAAAGATTTGTTTGTGGAGTATAATATAGCTCCAAACTAGTCACATGATAAGAAAACTAAAAAACACTGTACATTGGTTTGAGGCGCTTGCAGCGAATTTAAAATATGGCTTTCCCAGCCGATCGCTCAAGGTTATTGGTGTTACTGGTACTGATGGTAAAACAACTACCTCTCATCTTCTCTATCACATTCTTAAATCAGCAGGAAAAAGCGTCTCTCTGACTTCTTCTGTTTACGCTGATATTGCTGGTGATATTTCTGATACAGGCTTGCATGTGACAACGCAAAGTAGATGGGATATCCAAAAAAATATGCGTAAAGCCGCAGAAAAAGGATGTGAATATTTTGTTATAGAAACAACCTCACATGGTATTGATCAGTATCGCGTTGGATGGGTTCGATTTGCCTATTCGATTTTGACAAATGTGACTAATGAGCATCTTGATTATCATAAAACCTATGAAAATTATCTAAAAACAAAAGTTAAATTGCTTTTGTGGGCAGAAAAAGCGGCCATAGTAAATAAAGATGATGAATCTTTCCAGGAAGTTGCAAAAATATTACTTGCTAATAAAAAGGAGTTTGTTACTTTTTCATTGCATGATACTGAGGCAAATTATGTATGGTCTGACAAAATAAAAACCACGTTTCAAGAGGATTTTAATAGGGAAAACATCATGGCTGCTTTGGCATGTTGCCGCGAAATTGGATTGTCGCAGAGCGAAATTCTTAAAGGAATTCGCACATTTACCTTGCCTAAAGGGAGGTTAGATTGTGTGTATGATCAGGATTTCAGAGTTTTTATTGATTTTGCACATACGCCAAATTCGATCAGAAAACTTCTAAAAGAACTAAAATCATCAAAAGGACGCATTATTCACGTCTTTGGCTCGGCAGGTTTACGTGATGCAGAGAAAAGACCTGATATGGGTCGAGCGAGCGGAGAATCGGCTGACATTGTTATTGTTACAGAAGAGGATTATCGTACAGAACGCTTTAGTTCGATAACAAAGGCAATTATCAAAGGGCTCAATGAGCATGGATTTACAAAAGCCAAAAATAAAACTCCTGAAAAGAAAGAATATGTTATTAAAGAGCGTCGACAGGAGGCAATATCATTTGCAATTAGTTTGGCAAAGAAAGGTGATGTTGTTGTGTTGACTGGAAAGGGCCATGAACAGAGCCTGGCAAGAGGAAAAAAAGAGTATTCGTGGGATGAGTATAGGGCCGTTCGTAAAGCACTTATTCTTAAACAATGATATATAAACGTGATCGCATTGTGCCCCAGATCTTTCCAAAAGAAGTTAATGCAGCATTTGGTACATCTCTCTTAACATTGTCTGATCTCCCGGAAGAATATTCTTCATTAGAACAAGTGCATGGTCATCGAATAGTTGAGATATTGAAAAATAGCGAAACAAAAAAGGAAAAAGCAGATGGTATGGTTACTAACGAAAAAAAAATGCTAGTTGTGAGAACTGCAGATTGTGTGCCAATACTCTTTTATGATACTGTGACAGGCTTTATTGGTGCTTCGCATCAGGGTTGGAGAGGCACATTGAAGAAGCTCCCACAAAAAATGGTTGAACAATTCAAAACAAATGGTTCTCATATTTCTAACATAAGAGTTGCGATCGGACCATGTATAGGAGCTTGCTGTTACAAGATTTTTGGTGAAAGAAAAAAACTTTTTGAAACATCATTTCCCGAACTTCAGGACAAAATATTTGTGCGCAATAATGACGATAGTATGTTGAATTTGTTGCGACTTAATTACGAGATGCTTGTTGCGACAGGTATTGATTCAAAAAATATTGAGTATGTACTTGACTGTACACGTTGCCATAGCGGAATATTTTCTTCGTATAATAGAGATAACCAAGTAATATCAATGTATAGCTTCATTGAAAAAATAATATGATATCGGGAAAAAATATTTACATGATCGGCATTAAAGGGGTCGGTATGACAGCATTATCGCTTGTTTATCATAGATCAGGTAATGTTGTTACTGGTTCGGATGTACCAACTCATTTTATTACCGATCCTGTTTTAAATAAATATGGCTTATCAATTCATGAGGGTTTTGATGCGCATCATATTGTGGATGATATTGATTTTATTGTAGTGAGCGGGGCGCATTCTAATGATCAAAACCCAGAATATGTCGCCGCAAAGGAAAAAAATATAAAGATACAATCTCATGCTGAAGCACTAGGTGAGTTAATGGATAATTTTGCGCTCCGCATTTCTGTGTGTGGCTCTCATGGTAAGACTACTACTTCTGCAATGCTCGCAACTATTTTTTCAAAGAGCTCATTGAAAGGAGCTCACCATATCGGAGTGCCAGATTTCTCTGGTCTGGATGGGGGTATGTTTAATGGCACAGATTACATTATTGTTGAGGCTGATGAGTATGCTACAAATCCACATGTTGATAACACCCCACGTTTTGCTTTCCAACATCCCAACATACTTGCATGTACCAATATAGATTTTGATCATCCAGATGTTTATAAAGATCTAGAAGCAGTTCAAAAAGTGTTCGGCGAATTTATGCTTGCCACACTAAACAAAAGTGGAAAAGTTGTGTACTGTGGAGATGATCCTGCATTATCGAAAGTTGTTGCAGAACTTCCAAAGGACAATCTTTTTAGTTATGGAACAAGCGAAAGCGACGATCTTGTGATTTCTCAGATTCAAGATAATGCTCACGAAACATCTTTTCAATGTACGTTAAGAGGAGAAGATCTTGGTATATTTCACATCGAATTACCAGGACAACATAATATTCTGAATGCTGCCTGTGCTATTCTTGTAAGTCATCTTTCAAAGATTGAAATGCCCCTTGTTAGCGATGGATTAGCTCAATTTACAGGCTCAAAACGCCGTTTTGAACTAATAGGCAGTAAAAATAGTACGTTTCTATATGATGACTATGCGCACCATCCAAAAGAGATCGCTGCAGTAATCGAAGCTGCTCGGCATAAATTTCCAGATAATCGTATTCTTGTTATTTTTCAACCTCACACATTTTCAAGAACAAATGCACTTGCAACTGAATTTGCTGCGGCTTTACAAACAGCAGATGAGCATTATGTGCTCTCAATTTTCTCTTCAGAAAGAGAAAAAGAGGAACAACTTACAACGCCTGAACTGGGAAAACTGTATAATGCTGATGAGCTTTTAGATGTATTGAAAACCAAGGATTTGCACGATACAACGCTTATTACTATGGGTGCCGGCGATGTATATGACATGCACGAAGAGTTACAAACTATACTTGCACAAAATTCATGATCTCTTTTGACACATTACAACAAAATGTCATTTTAAAACCTTACTCAACATTTAAAATGGGAGGACCGGCTGAATATTATATGTTGGCCGAAAAAGAAGAAGATTTGATTGAGGGGATAAAATTTGCTCATGAAGTACGTATACCCGTACGTGTGTTGGGTGGTGCCTCAAACATTGTAATCAGCGATGCAGGTATTAAAGGACTCGTTATACGAAATATGGCTTCATCGAAAGAAGTTCTTGAAGAAACGGAAACATCAGTTTTAGTACGCATTACTTCAGGTTATTCCATGACGAGACTTGCAAAAGAAACAGCAGAAGCAGGTTGGTCTGGGTTTGAGCATCATTTGGGGCTTCCTGGAACATTAGGTGGGGCTTTATTTATGAATTCAAAATGGGTGAGTCCGGAGAGAACATATTATGTCGGTGATACATTGGTTAGAGCACAGCTTGTCACACGCGAAGGCGAGACAAGAATTGTTGATAAAGAGTACTTTGATTTTGGCTATGACTATAGCACAATTCAAAAAACTGGCGAAATTGTGGTGTGGGCAGAATTTTCAATGATGAAAGATGATCCTGAAAAACTTATCCAACAGGGAAAGGACGCTTTGGCATACAGAAAGCAAACGCAACCATTTGGCGTTTCAACATCAGGGTGTTTTTTTAAGAATGTGAATGGAGAATCAGCTGGAAAGATGATCGATCAACTTGGATTAAAAGGTCATCGTATTGGTGGGGCATTTGTGTCAGATATTCATGCAAATTTCATACTCAACGATGGTACTGCGACGACACATGATGTCGAGGAATTATTGGCAGATATTAAGAAAAAAGTTAAGGACCATTATAATGTGGAGCTCGAACAAGAGGTGAGCATTATATAATATAGTATGGAAACAACTGAAGAAAATGCGTTTATTGTAAGAGGGGGAGCGCCGCTTAAGGGCGATGTTCAGCTTTCTGGTGCAAAAAATGTTGCGCTTAAGGTGTTAATTGCTGCTTTATTACTTGATCATCCGGTAACTTTCAAAAATATTCCTCATTTGAGCGATATTGACGAACAGATGCACTTGATGCGGAAACTGGGAGCAAAAGCCGATTTTGTAGCTGAGCATGACGTTTTGGTCGATGGCAGTAGCCTTTCATTGCATGAAGTTGATCTTCTGCATGGATCCAAAATTCGTACATCATTTATGTTGTTTGCTCCACTTTTATATAAGTTTGGAAAAGCAGTAATTCCAAACCCCGGTGGTTGTCGATTGGGAGCTCGGCCTATCGATCGTCATATCAAGCTTTTAGAATCATTTGGCGTTCACATTTCATATGATTCTTCAACGGGTTACTATAACGCATCTTTAAAGGGCGCTAGATTGCAAGGGACAACCTACACATTTGAAAAGCCATCACATACGGGAACAGAGCTAGGATTAATGATTGCTGCTGTTGCGGATGGCGAATCGACAATTCATAATGCGGCACAAGAGCCTGAGGTTGATGATATGATTCGTTTTTTGAACGAATCTGGTGCAAATATTCGTCGTGAAGGCACAAGCATCATCATAAGCGGTGTTGAAACACTAAAAAATAGCTCTCGAGAGTTTAGCATTATGTGCGACCGCCTTAATGCAGCTGCATTTGGTGTTTTTGCGGTCGCGACTAAAGGAGATATTGTGGTCCATGGATTGGATGCGCAATACGTATCAGATTTCACAGAAAAACTTATTGAAGCGGGAGGCGGGTTTGAAGCTACAGGAAATAGATTGCGTTTTTTCTATAAAGGACCACTAAAAGCAACAGACATAACAACAGTGCCTCATCCAGGATTTAATACCGACACACAAGGCCCCTGGGCAATATTAATGACACAAGCTGAAGGCGTTTCAACAATTCATGAAACAGTATTTGAAAATCGTTTTGGCTATGTTGAAGAGCTTCGAAAACTTGGTGCACATATTGAGTTTTTTCAGCCAGATGTAAAAAATCCAAAAGAAATATATCAATTCGGTATTAGTTCTGAAGAAGAACTAACAAATCTTATGCAGGCGATTCGCATTACCGGCCCCACAAAACTACATAATGGTGCGCTCGCCGCAACAGATATTAGAGCTGGGGCGAGTCTTGTTATTGCCGCCTGTGTTGCTGAAGGTGAATCAGTTATTTTAGGCGCATCGCATATTGATCGAGGTTACGAAAAGATTGAAGTTCAACTAGCTGCTTTAGGTGCAGATATTAAACGAGTATGATAGATACTATGATCAATACAATTGTAATTTTAGCTGGTGGTAGTAGTACTCGTTTTAAGCCACTTTCTCACAAAACCCTGTTTCTTTTTAATGGGCAAGCGCTCATCGACTATCAGCTGAATTTTTACGGAAAATATACAAATAACCTTATAGTAGTTTCAAATGCAGAAACAAAAGATGTTATAGAATCATTCACAAAAAAACACAAAGCTCATTTGATTACTCAAGAAGGTGATGGCCAAGCCGCTGCAGTGTTATCTGCGAAATCGCTTATCAAAGGTAGTGTGCTGATTGTAAATGGTAACGATCTTTACAATGATCATCTACTTGAAGAACTTTTCAGTAAGCGTAACGAGAACGATGTTGATGGGCTTTTTGTCTCCGTTCCTGTTAAAGATTATATTCCTGGAGGTTACCTACAACTTGAGGAAGGTCGTATTAAAGCTGTCATTGAAAAGCCAGGTCAAGACGATATGCCATCACCTTACTACAAGCTTGTCGTTGATTATATTAAAGACGCAGATTCATTTCTTAAAATGCTTGAGTCAGCCTCTTCAAAAAAAGACGATGTATATGAGATTGCTCTTACAAGTTATATAGATTCAGGAAAGACTTTTAAAAATGTCGTTTACAAAAGCGATTGGGCAACATTGAAATACCCTTGGCACATTCTTGATGCAATGTCATTTTTTCTTAAAGAAATTAAACCTCACATCGGCAACAATGTTGTGATTGATCCTACCGCAAAAGTTATTGGCGATGTATATATAGATGATGGGGTCAAAATTTACGAATATTCAAAAATTGTTGGTCCTTGCTACATTGGCAAAAATACCATTGTTGGCAATTATGTTTTGATTAACCAAAGTATGGTTGGTGAGAAATCTGTCATTGGAGGTTATACGGAACTAACACGCTCATATTTGGGTGATAACGTATGGACTCATCGAGCATATATAGGAGATTCAGTTATTGAGGGTGGAGCAAATTTTGCTGCTGGATCAGTGACCGCAAACTATAGATTTGATAAAAAGGAAGTGCATTGTAGAGTAAAAGGAGAAAAAATAAACACGCTGCGACAAAAATTGGGTCTTATTGCAGGTCGTAATGTTCAACTGGGTGTAAATTCTGCAACAATGCCAGGCATAATGCTTAGTAACGACTCTTTTGTGCAACCTGGTGACATATGTTCTCGAGATATGTAGATACCGTTGTCGTTGTACTTCTATCATTTATTCGGCTCTTATTCTTTTATGTAGTGCTCTATTTTGCTCAGTTATTCATACCTTTCTTAGGCAGATTCTCATATAAAAATATTCCTGAGGCAGCTGCACTTCCCTCATTCATAGGATCCCTGGCTAATTTTGACGGTGAACATTATCTTCATATCGCTCGAGAGGGCTACGTTGGCATTAATCGTGCATTTTTTCCTCTGTATCCTTATCTCATAAAGACAATTAATCTTTTCTACAATTCAAATATTTTTTTCATTGGTTTTCTAATAAGCAATATTCTATTCGTAATAAATCTTTTCCTTTTGCACGAAGTATTAAAAAAAATGTTTAATATCAAACACACCGCTTCATTTATATTGCTATTTCTAGCTTTTCCAACTGCATTCTTTTTTTCTGCAGTTTACTCAGAATCTCTTTTCCTTTTTACGATTTTGTTGAGTCTCTGGGCAATACTCAAAAAAAATGAAACACTTCTCCTTTTTGCTTTAGTAGCAGCTTCACTCACAAGATTGCAGGGAATTTTTTTGGTATTCCCTCTTTTTATGTATTATTACGATAAAGAAGGGCTGCGGGCTTTAAGAAAGCCAATTGTTTATGCACCATTTATCGGTCTGGCGATATATATGTTGTTTCTCTACCAGAAAACAGGCGATATGTTGTATTTTGCCCATGTGCAATCGGCGTTTGGGGCACAGCGTACAAGTTCAATAGTTCTTCTACCACAGGTAATATATCGTTACTTGAAGATATTTATTACGGCACAGTTTAATTTTCAATACTTCATAGCTGGAGTGGAATTTGTCATTTTTAACTTTTGTTTTCTACTCTCTTTATATCACAGTTATATCTCTTATAAGAAAAAACGCTTTATTGAGCTTGGGATAGGGTTTTTTTCTTTAGCAAATCTTCTTCTTCCCACAATGACCGGCACGTTATCATCGATGCCACGATATGCACTTTTTGCCTTGTCGCCATATTTTCTCCTGGTACGAACAAGACCTAATATCCAGTTTGCCTTTTTTGCTATGTTCATCGTTTTGCAATGTATATTGCTTGCATTTTTTGCTCAGGGTTATTTTGTTTCCTAAATGGAAATTAATTGTTGTGATAGTGTAAAATATATAGTCTATGAAGAATATTACGGTAATAGGAGGCGGAACTGGCACTTTTGTTGTTCTCTCAGGATTAAAGAATTATGATTATAATCTTTCGGCGGTTGTCACCAGCATGGATAGTGGTGGAAGTACAGGAAAATTACGTGATCAATATGGTGTATTGCCGCCTGGCGATGTGCGACAATGTTTAGTCGCCCTCTCAGAAGCCTCGGAACTTTGGCGCAAGCTTTTTTTGTATCGATTCGAAACCGGCGATTTTAAAGGTCATAACTTTGGTAATATTTTTTTAACTGCACTTGAGCAGGTTACAGCACCTCACTATCAGGAAGTTATTGATACTGCTTCATACATTCTTCAAACTAAAGGCAAGGTTATTCCAGTTACCTTTGACCGAGTGCATTTGTGTGCAGAGTATGAAGATGGAGAAACGTTGATGACCGAAGACCTAATAGATTCTGCTTTTCACAAAGAGTCGCGTATTAAAAGAGCGTTCCTAAAGCCAGAGGCATCATCAAATCCCAATGCTGTAGAAGCAATTGCGTCTTCAGATTACATCATTATGGGCCCGGGCGATCTTTATACAAGTATCATTCCTAATTTATTGGTTGGTGGTATTAAAGAAGCATTTGCTCTGTCAAAAGCAAAAATTATTTTTAATGCAAACCTCATGACCAAAAGAGGTCAAACACCAAAATACAGCGCTACAGATCATATCCGCGACTTAGAACACTATCTTGGAAAGAGTATTGATGTTGTTATTTTAAATAACAAACAAATATCAAAAGATGTGGCAGAGTATTATAAAGAGTATGGCGAGCAGGAAGTCGTTGACGACATGAATGATTTTACTGAACACGATGTTGAGGTTTTGCGCTCAGATTTGGTAGCTGATCAGACATTCACCACATCGATGTCTGATGTTATCGTACGCAGCCTCCAACGTCACGATCCTGAAAAGCTCGCAAAAGTATTGACATCCGTTATACAATAAAACAATGGCCCACATACATAAACATTCAATTTCTTTTAAACATGCGTACGACGGTGTTCTCTGGGCGATGCGAACCCAACCAAATTACAGAATTCACATCGTGCTTTCAACAATTGCAGTGTTTTTAGGATTCTCACTGCAAATTACTTTCTACGAGTGGCTTATTATTGTTTTTATGATCACCATGGGACTTGTTATTGAGACTTTTAATACAGGTCTTGAAGCTACAACAGATGCTATTACAAAAGAGTGGCGTGAAGAAATAAAAATAGCGAAAGATGTTTCTGCCGCAGCAATGTTGACGTTTGCTGTCGGCGCGGTTATTATTGCAGGCATGATTTTTATACCTAGAATCATGGTGCTTTTGGGCTGATATGGCGTTTTACTTGCTTGGCTTTTTTATCTCCTTTTTTATTAATAGTCTCTTGTTTGTGCCTTTCATTGATTTGCTTTATAAGCTGAAATTTCAACGAGCTTTTCAAGAAACACGCGATGCTTTTAATAAGAAAACTCCTATCTTTGATTCATTTCATAAGCACAAGGCAGGTACGCCAGTGGGTGGAGGAATACTCATTATTATTACAACATTATTGTGTTTTACGATGTTTACCTTATTCATGGTTGTAATGGGTAGAAATATTGTTTCAAACTACCAATCTATTGTTTCTGAAATAAAGATTTTGCTCTTTACGTTTTTGTCATTCTCGTTTTTGGGACTATACGACGATCTCAAAAAGATATTTTTCTGGCGTGAGACTGCCTTTTTTGGCCTAACATTAAAACATAAATTATTGATAGAAATAATTCTCTCAACAATTATTGCATACTGGATTTTTGCCGAGCTTAAAATTAACATCATTAACATTCCTTATTTAGGCGTATATCATTTATCCTGGTGGTATATTCCATTCGCAGCATTTTGTATAGTTGCTTTTTCAAATGCAGTCAATATTACAGATGGTCTTGATGGACTAGCTGGAGGCGTTCTCCTCATTGCACTTGTTGCTTTCTGGGCAATATCACTTTCAATTCTGGACACACCGCTCCTTATATTCATTGCTGTATGGATTGGTGGCCTTGTAGCATTCTTGTACTTTAATGTATATCCTGCTCGACTCATTATGGGTGATACAGGAGCATTGGCATTTGGCGCAACATTTGCTGTTATTGGCCTTTTGCTTGGAAAGGTGTTTGCCTTGCCAATTATTGGTGGCTTGTTTGTTGTAGAAATAGGAACATCATTTATCCAGCTTGCATCTAAGAAATATCGAGGTAAAAAGGTTTTTCCAGCAGCCCCGCTTCATTTATGGCTTCAATATAAGGGTTGGGAGGAGCCGAAAATTGTCATGCGTGCGTGGCTAGCGGCAATACTCTTTGCTATGCTTGGTTTGATGATAGCTTTCCTTAAATAAGCTATATCCGTATAATATACACATGAATACGTTTGTTTTTTCTCGTTATGAAGCAGACTGGAGTACTGGCGATCTGGGATTTTACTATGAAATTGTTAAAGATGATGAACGAATACCATTCGTTGAGCGATGGCAGATATCTAGCGTACCAGACAATTTTCTACAAACCGAAGAAGTAGAACACGCACTTCAAGCACTTCATCTTATTATAGGAACAAGTTATTATAAAGTCTTTTGTCCTCCAAGCATTGAAATAAAAGGATATTCACTATCAAAAGACCAGGCTGAAGTATGGAATACGATATATACAAAAGGACTTGGAGAATTTTTTTACAAAAATCAAATCGATTATAGAGACTTAATTAATTTTCCTTTTGATGAACAAGAGGAATATTCTGCGAACGAAATTAATCTTGAGGAAAAAGCTTTGGTTTTGCATGGTGGAGGCAAGGATTCAATAGTGTCTGCTGAAATGGTTAGACATAGTAATATTCCTTTTGATCTATTTTGCTTGCGACCCGAAGAAGTTCAGTTAGAAGTAGCAAAAGTGATGGGTAAAGAAATTCACGCGATAAAACGAATTATTGATCCCAAACTTCTTTCATTGAATAAAACTGGCGGTGTATATAACGGTCATGTTCCAATCACGACGTTTTACACATTTGCAAGCACGCTCATGGCTATTTTAGGTCGCTACAAATATGTTGTTGTTTCAAGTGAGAGAAGTAGTAGTTATGGGAATGTGTCATATTTGGGTGATGAGATTAATCACCAATGGAGTAAGTCAGAGGAAGCCGAAGATCTTTTAAGGACATACATAAAGAAATATGTGGCAAAGAATGTTGAATATTTTTCAATGCTGCGACCTTGGTACGAGATTAAAGTTGGTGAGAAGTTTTCTGAGTATTCGCAATATTTTGAGGTTTTCTCAAGTAGTAATCATAACTTTAAGCTGGCAAAGGAAAGAGGGTCGCAACGTTGGGAATATGCGTCGCCAAAAACGCTCTTTGTGTTTGCAATATTATCTGCTTTTTTATCAAAGGCTGACATGGTGCGCATTTTTGGCGACAACCTATATGATAAGTCCGAGCTTTTGCCAATATTACATGAGCTGCTCGGACTTACTGACATAAAGCCCTTTGAATGTGTTGGGACACCTGAAGAAATGATGGTCGCCATGAAGATGGCGTATGATAAAGGTGAATATATAGATAGCGTTGCAATGCACATGTTTGAGGAGAAAATATTGTCACAACATTTAGATTTTGACAGAATGAAAGAGAAGGTTTTCACAGAAGGCGACAGATCAAGAATTCCGGACATATTTCTAAAACAATTATGACAATTGAAGAATTGAAAAAAAACAAAAGCATATATCTTCTTGGATATGGCATTGAAGGCAAGGCAACACATGAGTTTTTAAAGAAATTTTGTCCCGATGTTGAAATTGGCATTGGTGACGAAAAATTGGATCCTGATTATTTAGATAAACAGATTGATTACGATCTTATTATTAAATCTCCTGGCGTGCGGATTGATAAAATTCGTGGCACGTATACAACAGCCACCAACATTTTTTTTGCCAATGCCACGCAGAAAATAATCGGTATTACCGGAACAAAAGGCAAGAGTACAACAGCAACATTAATCTACAATATGCTTGTAAAAGCAGGTAAGAATGCCCTTCTCGCAGGAAACATTGGTGTTCCTATGCTTGACATCCTCACTAATGATGAATCATCAGACTCCTATGTTGTTTTGGAGCTCTCCAGTTATCAGCTCGAAGACATAGCTTATGCTCCTCACATTTCAATAATTCTCAATATTTACGAGGAGCTTCATAATCATGCATCCTTTGATGAATATAGAAAAGCTAAATTTATGATTGCCCAACAGGCTTCTGAAAAAGATTTCCTTATTTATAATCCCAACCTTCCTGAACTGGATGAATTGTTATCCTCTACATCCGCGCAGAAAATTCCATTTGTAGAAAATAGTAGTGGCGTTTCACATAACCTTTCAATAAATGATGATTCGGTGAAGGCACTTTTGACACTTGGAAATATTCTCGATATTAATACTGACGTACTTCAAAAAACATTTTCAGATTTTCAGAATCTTCCACATAGACTGCAGCATGTTGGCGTCTTTAATGATATTTTGTTTATCGATGATTCTGCTGCTAATCATCCTCAAGCAACTGTTCATGCTTTAAAAAGCGTAGAAAATATTGCGACAATCATTCTTGGTGGACAAGATCGAGGGTTTGATTTTTCGTCTGTTGTGCATGAATTAAAAAATCAGAACATCCAACATATTATTCTTTTCCCCGATACTCAAGAAAAAATTAGGAAACTTCTTGATGAGCAAGCTGGCTACATGCCTGAAATTTTTTACACAGACTCCATGATGAAGGCTGTTCAACATGCTTTCGAACATACTGCAAAACATGCTGTATGTATTATGTCGCCAGGAGCCCCAAGCTATTTAATGTTTTCAGGATTTCCAGCTCGTGGAGAAGCGTTTATTCAGGAAGTAAAAACATATGCGGAAAAGAACATCACGTCCTCATAAAGAACATGTGTCTCATAACCTTAAGGCAAATATAACATTGCTGGCAGCTATTCCTATTATTCTCACAACAATTGGTCTCTTTTTTATTTTTGATGCATCATCGGTTAATGCCTTTAGAGGGTTTGGTGATAGTTTTTTCTTTTTTAAGCAGCAACTTATGTGGTTTGTTTTGGGCATTGGGGTTATGGCGGTTTTTAGCTTATTTGATTATCGCAAACTTTATTATGTGTCCTTTCCACTTTTACTTGCCACAATTTTTTTCCTTATTGTTGTTTTAATTCCTGGTGTTGGTGTTAATGTTGGTGGAGCGAGACGCTGGATTAATCTTGGGCCTGTGGGTTTTCAGCCTTCTGAGGTTGCAAAATTTTCAATCATTTTATACTTATCATCGTGGTTTTTATATAAAGAACGGCAAAGATTTATTTCCTTTTTACTCTTATTAAGCTTTATTATTGGTCTTATTATGGTTCAGCCAGACTTGGGAACTTCTATTATTATTTTTCTTCTGTTTATTTCCATTTACTTTTTTTCTGGAGAAAACTTGATGCAGCTTTTTCTATTTAGTCCGTTCGCGCTTGTAGCCGGACTTCTCTTAATCTTTACTTCATCATATCGCCTAAAGCGCCTAACCGCTTATCTTAATCCCGATGTTGATCCTGGAGGTATCGGTTACCATATTCGACAAATTTCTATTTCATTAGCATCTGGCGGATTAATTGGAAGAGGCCTTTCAAGTTCTCGACAAAAATATCAATATTTACCTGAGGCACATACAGATTCTATTTTTGCCATTATTGGAGAGGAAATTGGTTTTATTGGCTCTCTCCTTTTAATACTCTTGTATGCATTTCTTTTGTATCATATATTTAAAGTAGCCGTGCACGCCAAGGATCGTTTTGGAAAACTACTCGCAGGTGCAATATGGAGTTTATTAGCATGGCAAATGATTATTAATCTAGGCGCTATGGTAAGTCTGTTTCCCCTCACCGGTGTACCATTGCCTTTTATCTCATATGGTGGATCAAGTTTGTTAATTTTATTTTCATTGATGGGAATTGTTATTAGCATCGCACGACGATAATGACACAAAGCACTACTTCGACGCACATATTGATAACGGGTGGACATGTTACGCCTGCATACGCATTGATTGAAGAGCTTCAGAAAAGAGGTTTTAAAAAACTGTATTTTACTGGAAGAAAATATACTGACAGATCGAAGAAAGATATCTCATTTGAATATACAGAAATTACGCGTATGGGCATCCCTTTTTATCATCTTACGACTGGTCGATTGTCTCGCAATGTCGGCATTCACACATTGTATGACACCGTGGCGTTTTTCTATGGATTTATTTCCAGTTTGTTTATTTTAAACAAAGTTAAGCCACATATTATTATTTCTTTTGGTGGCTATTTGGCACTTCCTATCACAATTGTTGGCTGGCTTTTGGGTATTACCGTCTTTACGCATGAACAAACTATCGCACCCGGTATTTCGAACAGAATTATTGGAACGATTGCCGACAAAGTTTTTGTTTCATTTGCTGAGACAGCATCGTATTTTGGTTCCCACAAAACTATTCATACTGGTAATTTGATTAGGAAAAAATTATTACAAAAAGGTCGTCCAGTTATTAACAAACCGTTAAAAAAACCTTTGCTTTTTATTACGGGTGGTAGTCTGGGTTCTCACTCATTAAACATGCATATAGAAAAAATTCTCGGTGAGTTAGTGAAGAAATTTACTATTATTCATCAAGTAGGCAATGTATCAGAATTTGGTGATTATGAAAGATTGTCAAAAATAGCTGATGACGAATATTACGTATATAAGAATCTATCGGCAGAAGAAATGGCATGGGCATACAATCAGAGCGAAATAATAGTCTGTAGATCAGGTGCAAACACTATTTGGGAGTTAATCATGTTAAAAAAACCCGCGGTACTAGTGCCTCTTCCATGGTCTGGTCGTAATGAGCAAAGATTACAAGCTCGTTTCTTTACAAAAAATGGCCTTGGAGAAGGATTCGATCAGATAGAATCGAGTGAAGTCTTGTTAAGGAAAATTGATAGGATTCACACTCATCGAAAAGAATATGAAAATGCATTTGAAAAACTTCCAAAGAATTTTATCTTGCCTGCCACAAGCTCAATCGCTGATATAATTGAGGAATGCATAAAGTAGTTTTCTTTCTAGCAGTCTTTCTCCTGGCTCTTTGTTTTATTATTGGTGTTTATACATATTTTCGGGTGAATGAAATTAATGTAGAGGGAGCAAAAGAACTTTCAGGTTTGGATTTATATTCACACGCATCAATCTTTTTTCTCAATCCAGAAAAAATAGAAAAAAATATTGCTGAGCAGAATCCAACAATTCGAGAAGTTCACGTGGCTGTACAATACCCTCAGACATTAAATGTTAGTGTTGTTGAAGCTGCACCAATAGCACAGCTAGTACTTGAAGATGGTTTTATGAGCTTGTCATCAGGAGGAAAAATATTAAACAAGCAGAAGGATCCAATTGATAATGTTCTTATACATATTTCATATTATCAACCTTTATATTTTCGTAATTTTACCGTCGGCGATGTGGTAGATATTAAAGAAATTGTTGATACGGTTTTTTTTATTGAAGAAGGCCAGAAGCTTGATCTACCAATTAGTACAGTTGATATACGAAATGAAAATATGATAGTATTATTTTCAGAGGAACGTGAAATATTAGTATCGGCAACCAAAGATTCGCGCGTACAGATTGCGCAGCTTAAGGTTGTCCTAGAGCAGGTTAGAGCTAAGGCACTTGCTTTTAGTAAACTGGATTTACGGTTTGAAAAGCCGATCATAGTATTTAAAAAATAATATGGCAGATAAAATTTTATGCGGGATAGATGTAGGTAGCTCAAAAATAGCCTGTATTATTGCGAAAATCTCCGAAGATGAACCTCAACCTCGAGTTCTCGGCTTTTCTAGTGTCCCTTCTCGTGGAGTCAAAAAAGGACAGATTGTCGATATCCAGCAGGTCACAGGAGTAATTGAGCAAGCTGTAGAGCAATGTGAACGAATGGCTGGCTCAAAGGTTCAAAAAGCATATGTTTCTGTTGGTGGCCCGCATATTCAATCATTGAATTCACAAGGGGTTGTTGCTGTATCACACCCAGAGGTTGAAATTGCTGATGGGGATTTAACAAGGGTAATAGAGGCAGCAAAGGCAATTTCGCTTTCTTCAACTCGCGAAATTATTGAGGTTGCACCCCGAGAGTATATCGTTGATGGTCAATCAGGGATAAAAAACCCATTGGGCATGAGCGGTGTTCGTCTTGAAGTGAACACACATATCGTTACGGCAAGCGTTACAAACCTAAGGAATATAGAGCGCTGTATGTCTGATTTGGGCATTGAGATTCAAGGATATGTATTCTCTGGACTAGCCTCATCAATGTCATCTTTATCTGATACTGAAAAAGAGCTCGGTGTTGCGCTTGTTGATATCGGGGGTGGAAAGATTGATGTAGCTGTCTATATTGAGGGAGCCTTATCGCATTCAACGTCGTTATCATTTGGAGCCCGTCATATAACAAATGACATCGCTGTTGGATTGCGTATCTCACTTGATTCAGCAGAGAAAATTAAAATGCACTTGAGCACATTAAAACAAGCACCAGAAAAAGATAAAAAAAGCGACGATATTGATCTTTCACGACTACAACTTTCGGATGATATAAAATCAATTTCATATAAAACAGTTGTGGATGGAATAGTAAAACCGCGACTAGAAGAAATTTTTGAAAGCATCTATAAGGAGCTAGATGAAAACGATATGTTGTCACGTATTCCGTCAGGACTTGTTATCGCTGGTGGTGGCGCATTGACTGTTGGCTCGCTCGATGCGGCCAAAAGAGTAGTAGGTTTACCAGCAAGGATAGCCCACCCCAAAAACATAACCGGACTGATTGATGAGGTCACATATCCACAATTTGCATCGGTTGTAGGACTCTTAATTTATGGTAAAGATATGGATTTTGAAGAACAACAGCTTAATTTGAAAGATTTTGATAAAATATTCAGGAACTTATCCGTTCAAGGGTCGGTTAAAAGGGTCCGTGATCTTTTTAAATCGTTTATACCTTGATGGATAAACTGAACTATGTTAGTAAAACCACGCGCTGGTCAACCAGCCAAAATTAAAGTTCTCGGTGTAGGAGGAGGCGGAGGAAACGCTCTCTCCACAATGATTGCCGAAGATGACATCGTAGGCGTTGAATTCATCGCTCTCAATACTGATGCACAAGCCCTTCTTAGTCATAGCGCTGATATAAAAATTCAAATTGGAGAAAATCTTACCAAAGGACTAGGCTCTGGTGGCGACCCAGAAGTTGGACGCCAAGCAGCAGAGGAATCACGAGAGAAAATCAGAGAACAACTAGAAGGCGCGGATATGGTATTTATAGCCGCGGGCGAAGGTGGCGGCACAGGTACAGGAGCTGCGCCGATTATTGCAGAAATAAGTAGGGAGGTTGGTGCGCTGACAGTCGCGGTCGTTACACGACCATTCGCTTTTGAGGGTGCGCGACGCAAAGTATCTGCAGGACAAGGCATTGATAGCCTTAGAGATAAAGTTGACACCCTGATTGTTATTCCAAACCAAAAGGTTCTTGAGATTATTGATACAAAAGTTAGTGTCCTCGAAGCATTTAAAAAAGTAAATTCAATACTCCACCAAGGCGTCAAGGGTATTGCTGAGCTTATTACGACCCCAGGACTTATTAATGTCGATTTTGCCGATGTTCGTTCTATTATGCAAGATGCCGGCACTGCATTAATGGGCATAGGTACTGCCGGCGGCGAGAATCGAACGATTAACGCTGTAAAACAAGCAATTGCTTCGCCACTTCTTGAATCTTCGATTCAAGGTGCTAAAGGTGTTCTCTTTAACATAGTTGGTGGCCCAGACCTAAGTATGTCTGAGGTTGATGAAGCGGCAAGTGTTATTGCGCAGACCGTAGATCCCGATGCAGACATCATTTTCGGCGCTGTCATCAATGACCATATGGTCGATCAGGTTCGTGTAACAGTCATTGCAACGCGCATAGATGGCAATGACGTGCGATTTCCTCACATAACACGTCGTCTTCCAGATAAAGATGAAGATGATAATGAGCCAAAGCGTGAAGAAAATAAACCACTTCCATCGCTCTATGATGATGAAGAAGCGGATGATGCAAAATCGCCTGATGATGATACCGAGTTTGATGTGCCTGCTTTCCTTCGACGTCGTTCACGTTAATTATGGCAACGCAACAGGCTACTGCGGATTTTATTCTCGAACAACTTTCTGGTCTTTCCGATGTTTCCACAAGAAAAATGTTTGGTGAATATGCGCTCTATTGTGACGGCAAAGTTGTGGGTTTGATTTGCGATGACCAATTATTCATTAAAATTACGGATACAGGAAAGGAATTTGTTGGTAAAAATTATGTTGAAGGTACTCCTTATCCTGGTGCAAAGCCATGGATGCTTATTGATGATCTTGATGATCAAGAAACGCTTCAGAAATTGGTTAAGCTTACTTCGGATGTACTTCCGCTACCTAAGAGAAAGAAACGAAATATGGTTGCTAAATAGCTCCAAAACTAGTTTATTGTTCAAGTTTATACAAGTAAATATATAACAACATGTTTTTTTGAGCCTAATTTTTTTTTCGATATATTTAATTACTATTACGTACTATTTTGTTATATTGAAGTACCTCCACTAAAAGTGTTTAATTTTGCACTAGAAAGGTGGTGAAAATTATGGCGTATTTTAGAACTCATCAAAACACAAAAGGCGAATGGTACTGGCTATTAAAGTCAAAAAATAATGAAACCGTTTGCTGGTCGGAAGGTTACACATCCAAATCGAATGCTATTAATTCAATAAATTGGGTGAAAGCCAATGCTGCGACAGCAGAAATCAGATAACCCTAAAGAAGGAGAGGTGAAAGGACTAAAATCCAAGAGGTTGAAAAGATTTGTTTTATAGAAAAGAAGGTCGTTCCAATCACCACCGGAACTGAAGGTTTCAAAGAGCCCGTGAATGCGGGCTCTTTTTTTACATCAGGTTAACGTAGCTAGTTCAAAAATGATAAAATATGCCAAATCATATATTATGATTAAAGATTATTTAGCACGACTTAATAAGGAACTAGCAAGTAATAACGCGCTTGAACATAGTTATCGACCAGCTCTTAAGGACTTAATAGAGAAGATTAATCCGGACATTCTTGCAGTAAACGAACCAGCTCGATCCTCACATGGTGCACCAGATTTTGTATTTCTTAATCAGATAAACAACACATTAATTCGTGGATACGCCGAGACGAAAGATATTAATGCTAACATGGATCAAGTTGAGAAAACTGAACAGATAAAAAGGTATTTGGGCTATTCAAATCTTCTTCTTACAAATTATATTGAATTTCGTTTCTTTAGGAACGGTGAGAAGTATCAAACAATTTTAATCGCCAAAAAGGAAGCGAATGTACTTGTGGCGAACGAAGATTGCTTTGATCAGTTACAAAGAGAATTAAGAGCTTTTCTTGAACAAAAGCCGGAGAACATAACCAATGCTAGACGTCTTGCACAAATTATGGGTGGTAAAGCTGCGCGCATACGTGATAATGTCGCGAATTATTTGCAAACAGAAAACCTAAAAAATGAAGAGCTATTAAGAATTTACAAAGTGATGAAAAAGTTACTGGTTCACGATTTGGAAATAGCAAAATTTGCCGATATGTATGCGCAAACACTTGTATACGGGCTTTTTGTTGCACGATATTACGATAGAAGTCCTAACAATTTTTCACGTCAAGAAGCTCGTGACTTAATACCAGCATCAAATTCATTCTTACAACATTTTTTTGATCATATAGCTGGAGTTAATTTTGATAGGAGACTAACTTATATAGTAGATGAACTTTGTGAAGTCTTCCAAGTCTCAGATGTCCGTATGATTATTCAGAAACACTACAATTTATTCGGAGAAGCTACAGACAAGGATCCCATTATTCATTTTTATGAAGACTTTCTAAAAGAATACGATCCTCAACTGCGTAAAAGCATGGGTGCTTATTACACTCCCGTGCCAGTTGTAGATTTTATAATTCGTGCTGTCGATGATGTACTAAGAAATGAATTTAACATAATCGATGGATTAGCATCAACTGAAAAAATTCAACATGAGACTGTAATACAAGGAAAAAAGAAAAAAATAGAATTACATCGTGTACAAATTTTGGATCCAGCAGTTGGTACCGCAACTTTTCTTAATGAAGCAGTAAAGTTCATATATAAAAAATTTGAGAGTCAAGAAGGATTGTGGAAAGGTTATGTTGACCAAGAGTTACTTCCGAGACTTTATGGTTTCGAGTTAATGATGGCTCCATATACGATTGCTCATCTAAAATTAGCAATGACTTTAAAGGAAACAGGCGTTGATCAACTCAAACGGAGGCTAGGTGTTTATTTGACGAATACCTTAGAAGAAGGCGTTAGAGTAGATGACGATTTATTTAGTTTTGGATTTGCTGAAGCAATTAGTGAAGAAGCAATGTCGGCAAGTGTTATTAAGCATAAGCGTCCCATTATGATCGTGCTAGGAAATCCACCCTACAGTGGAGAAAGTTTTAATAAAGGTGATAATGCTACGAAGTTGGTTAGTAAGTATAAATTTGAGCCTGGTGGTAAGGAGAAATTGAGAGAGAAAAATCCTAAATGGATTAACGATGACTATGTAAAATTCATAGCCTTTGCAGAAGAAATGGTATCTAAAACTGGTGAAGGTGTTGTTTCAATGATAACAAACCACGGATATATTGATAATCGGACTTTTCGTGGCATGCGGTGGCATCTCGCAAAGACTTTTTCATCTATTTATGTACTTGATCTTCATGGTAATACTAAAAAAAGAGAAGTAGCCCCAAATAATGGTAAGGATGAAAATGTTTTCAATATTCAGCAAGGTGTTTCTATTATTATTGCAGTGAAGCATAGGCAAAAAACAAACAAGATAGCGAATGTTTACAAGACAGATTTATTTGGGAAAAGACAAGCAAAATTTGATTATCTTATCCAAAATAGTATTGAAAGTATTAAGTGGCAACAGATTTCATTAAAGGAGCCTTCATATGTATTCTTAGAGAGCGATGAAAAATTAGAAGATGAGTATTATAAAGGATTAAAAATAAGTGAACTTTTTCCTGTAAACGGTGTGGGAATAACCACAGCTCATGATAATTTAGTGATAAGTGAAGATGAAAAAAAACTCATCGGGAATGCCTTTCTTTTCGGACATTTTGAAGGTACAAATTCGGATCTGTGCAATAAGCTTCAAATTAGAGAGAAGCCAGGGTGGAATATTGCTCAGGCAAGGAACATCCTCGGTTTAGAAGAAAATCTTGAAAAGTACCTAGTACCAATTTCTTATAGACCTTTTGATACAAGAAAGTGCTTCTATCATGAAAAAATTGTGTGGAGAAGAGTTTATAAGATCATGCAACATTTTCTGGATAAAGATAATTATGGCTTAGCATTATGCAGACAGCAAAAAACAGAAGGGTTTAATCATGCTTTGGTTCATAGAAATATTGTTGAGTCTAGCTATGTATCAAATAGAACTTCTGAAATTGGTTCCAGCTTTCCACTTTATTTATATCAAGAAGATGATCCCTCATTATTTGCGGGAGTAATTAATAGACGAGCTAATCTCAATATCAGTTTGGTCAAGAAGTTACTTTCAAAAATTGATGAGTATAAATTTTTAGACGACCATTTAGAGAAAGAAGTGACAGATCAAAAGCAAGTTAGCCCACTTGATATATTTGACTATGTCTATGCGATTTTGCACTCTCCAACTTATAGATTGAAGTATAAGAATTTGTTAAAGAAGGACTTTCCTTATGTTTCGATACCGCAAACTAAAGAGAGTTTTTGGCTTCTTGTAGAGAAGGGTGGTAAATTGCGCTCATTGCATTTGTTAGAAGATATAAATACTTTAGGAAAAAATACGCCGTTTCCTATTTCTGGAGATAATACTGTTGAATTTGTCGAACTTAGAGGAAGTAGAGTATATATTAATCAAACTCAATTTTTTGACAACATATCAAAAGAAGTTTGGAATTTTTATATAGGTAGTTACCAACCAGCACAGAAATGGCTAAAAGATAGAAAGGGAAATGAACTCTCATATAAAGATATAACCCATTATCAGAAGATTATATTCTCATTAGAAGAAACCATAAGAGTAATGAATGAAGTTGATGTGATAGTAAACAGTTCGAATATATTTGAAAGCTAGAGTTATAATTCATATAGAGATATTGATGTTAAGCTGTGCTTGCTTATGTTGATCATAAGCTGGTGGACGCATCATGTGTTATGAGTGAACCTCAAAACGCCTGGGCCTAAAAAACCACTCGTAAGGGTGGTTTTTTTATGATTTGCCCCAACTTCAATAACAAGCTATAATACTCCACATGGCAGCCTTACCGTCACAACCAGACTTTCCAAAACTTGAGGAAGAAATCCTTGAGTATTGGAAAAAAAACAAGATTTTTGAAAAATCCATTGAATCCCGACCAGAAAATAAAACCTGGACATTTTTAGATGGCCCCCCATTTATTACTGGCCTTCCACACTATGGAAGTCTTCTTTCCAGTATTCCGAAAGATGTATTTCCACGTTTCTGGACCATGAAAGGTTATCGTGTGCGAAGAGTATGGGGATGGGATTGTCATGGACTTCCTGCAGAAAATAAAGTTGAGAATAAGCTTGGTATTACCCGCAAAAAAGATATTGAAGAAACGATAGGCATCAAGAAATTTATTGATGAATGCAAGTTATATGTGAAGGACGTTTCAGGAGAATGGGAGTGGTATATTGATCATGTTGGTCGCTGGGTTGATTTTCAACATGCATATAAAACTATGGATAAGGATTACATGGAGACGGTCATGTGGATCTTTAAACAAATGTATGACAAAAAATATATTTACAAAGGACTGCGAGTCTCGTTATATTGTCCTCATTGCTCCACACCAATATCAAATTTTGAAGTTGCAATGGATGCCGATAATTACAAAGATGTTAAAGATCTCGGCACCACATATAAATATAAACTGAAGAATCAAGATAATACCTATCTTTTAGCTTGGTCTACAACTCCTTGGAATAAAATTGCCACACCAGCGCTGGCTGTGAATCCAAAGCTTGAATACGTAAAAGTTGAAGTTGATGAAGCATTTTATATTTTGGCAAAGACAACGCTGAAAGTGCTCGAAGGAACAAAACATAAGATTATCGATACGTTTAAAGGAGAAAAGCTTGTCGGGGAAGCATTTGAACCGCATTACGATTTCTATAAGGCAGAAGAGGGAATGAAGGTTTGGATTGTGGTAGGTGGAGATTTTGTAACAGCGGACGAAGGTACGGGTATTGTGACGATTGCGGCTTATGGTGAAGAAGATCTGAAAGTGATGAAAGCAAACAATGTTCAAACAGTTTTACATGTTGATGAAGAGGGGCATATCAAAAAGGACGTGCCGCTTTTTGGCGGAATGTATTATTTAAAGGCAAATAAGGCTGTTAATGAAGATTTAAGAAATAGAGGATTAATTTTTAAAGAGGAAGAATATACGCATTCGATGCCGCATTGTTGGCGCTGCGGGACACAGTTATATTATGCGCCACAGGATGCATGGTATGTGGATATCCAACAATTAAAACCACAGCTTTTTAAGAATAATGAAGCGGTTAATTGGTTTCCTGCGCATTTTAAGAATGGGCGCTTTTTGAAAAGTATGGAAGCTGCGCCCGACTGGTGTATTTCGCGCAGTAGATATTGGGGCTCGCCGGTACCGGTATGGGAATGTGAATGTGGCGAGCGCTTTGTTCCGGGCTCTATTGACGAATTAGAAAAGGCGTCGGGGCAAAAAATAGAAGAGCTACATCGTCCCGACATCGATAATGTAGTCGTCACCTGTGCATCGTGCGGCAAAGCCGCACACCGTGTTCCAGAGGTTTTGGATAGCTGGATAGAAGCAGGCTCTGCTTCTCTTGCTGAACGTCACTTTCCTTTTGATACATCACTAAAACTTGAGGATTTCTTTCCCCCAGATTTTATTGTTGAATATACCGGTCAAATCCGGGCATGGTTTTATGTTCTTCATGTGCTTTCTACGGCTTTGTATGACACAAATGCATTCAAAAATGTTGCAGTAACCGGCGTTATTCTTGGAACAGATGGGAGAAAAATGAGTAAGAACTTCGGTAACTATCCAGATCCAAAGATGATGATTTCTAAATACGGTGGCGATGCACTACGGCTCTATCTCATGGGTAGTCCTGTTATGCGCGGTGAAGATATTATTATTTCCGAAGAAGAATATCGTAATCAAATTAAAGTATTCCATATTCCGCTGTGGAATATTGTGAACTTCTTTGATGTGTATAGACAATTTGACAATATTGAAATATCTCAGCTTAAAAAGCCAACACAGTTTTTGCATGTTCTCGATATATGGGCACAAGAATTAACAAAGCAATTGGTCAAAGAAATCACACAGGCTTTAGAAGATTACGATAGTGTCAAAGCTGTCGACCTATTAGTAAAGTACATTGACGATATTTCTAAATGGTATATTCGCCGATCAAGAGATCGAGTAGGAGTCAGTTCGGATGATGCCGAAGATACATTGGTCTTTTATTCTAGTCTTTATTCAATTCTGGTCACATTAGTTACTGTATCTGCGCCATTAGCGCCGTTTATATCAGATATGATATATCGTCATTTAACACAGGAAGAATCTGTGCATTTGATCTCATGGCCAGAGATAGATGATGTCGATAGTGCAATTTTAGAAAAAGAGATTATTGTACGACAGGCTGTTGAATCAGGCCATCGCGTACGAAAAGAGCTTAATCTCAGTGTACAACGACCAATAATTTCTGGAGCTACAACATTACCAACATCAGTGAGCTTTGAGCCATCAGATTTTGATGCGCATAAGGATGTTATTAAAGCAGAGTTAAATATATTGGGTGAATTTGAATTTAAGAAATACGGATCCGAGTTTGTCACCGAATATGACACAACAGAAACTGAGGAAATAGTAAGAGAGCGCGATATTCGAAAATTTGTACGCACCATTCAGCAGGAAAGAAAGAAATTAGGTTTACAGCAAGGCGACATGATTGATATTGTTGCAACAGAATACCCTAAAGACGCAGAAGAATATTTGAAGAAAAAACTTTCTGCACGAAATATCACCATTGGCGATGTCATGAGTATTAAAAAAATATGAAACCACGATACGATGTGTGGTACATTCTTGCGATAGTACTGCTTAATGTCTGTGGACTACTTAATTTAATTGGACTACGACCCGACCTCGTTGTACAAACACTTATCTTTCAAGTCATTGGGTGTGTGTTTTTCCTTTTTTTCTCACGTATAAAGCCAGAGCTAATGGAGCAGAACTACAAAATTATTTTTCTTGTATTTACAGGGTTACTTTTTCTTACGCTTTTTACTGGTAGTATTCGTGGATCAAAGCGTTGGATTGACATAGGCTTCTTTCAATTTCAGACGTCTGAGTTTTTTAAGCCATTTTTCATTAGTTGCTTAGCAGCAGTTCTCAACGCGCCGAATCGGTTTTCTCGTTTAAAGTTATTTGCTGTATTCGGCATGTTTTTAATCCCATGTTTTGCCATTTTTTTGCAGCCTGACTTGGGAAGTGCAATCATCTACACAACAACATTCGCCGCAATTTTCTTTTTCTCTGGACTTTCTTCAAAAATTACAGCCATTATCAGTGCAGTTCTAGTGGGTGTAATACCTTTCCTATGGCCATTTCTTAAAGAGTATCAAAAGGCTCGTATTATTGGTTTTCTCAATCCTGAGCTTGACCCACAGGGCATAACATACAATGTGACGCAGGCAATTATCGCAGTTGGTTCTGGAGGTTTCTTGGGTAAAGGGCTTGGATTAGGCACTCAGGCACAATATCGATTCTTACCTGAATTTCATACTGATTTTGCCTTTGCGTCATTTATTGAGCAATTTGGGTTTGTCGGTGGCGTATTGCTTTTTCTTATCTATGCACTGCTTTTTTATCGTCTTGTTAAAAAAATGTTTCTGTATAAAGATAGCGATTATAAATTCCTTTTTCTTATTGGAACAATTTCACTTATTTTCTTTGAAGCGGTCATTAATATTGGTATGAATCTCGGCTTAATGCCGGTTACGGGCATTGCATTGCCCTTTATTTCTTACGGAGGTTCATCGCTTTTATCGACCATGATGCTGCTTGGTATAGCTTCAGCGCTATGACTTGTTAATTTGATTCTCATACTTTATAATTACGTTCTATGAAATTTGCAGTTATTCAGACCGGTGGGAAGCAATATGTCGTAAAAAAAGACGACGAAATTGTTGTGGATAATCTTAATCTTGAGCCTGATGCTGATATTGAATTTGATACATTGGCTGAAGGTGATGACGAAAAGCATGATATTAGCCTTGGAACTCCTCTTTTGAAATCAAGAGTAAAGGGAAAGGTGCTCGAAAATCTTAAAGGTGATAAAATAAGAGTTGCCCGTTTCAAGTCAAAAGTTCGCTCAAGAAAAGTTCGAGGTTTTAGAGCCTCACTTTCAAAAGTAAAAATAATCAGTCTTTAATAATCTACTATGGCGCATACAAAATCCCAGAAAGCGGCAAAAGGAAATCGAGATTCGATAGCGAAGCGACTCGGAGTTAAATTATATGGTGGTCAATTGGCTAAGCCAGGTAATGTTGTTATTCGTCAGCGAGGTATGACATTCCAAGCTGGTCCTGGTGCTTATATCAGTAAAGATTTCACTATTCACGCACGAATTGAGGGAACCGTTAAATTCTTTACGCGACTTGGCAGAAAATTCGTTTCTATTTTGCCTCAAAAATCTTCATAAAGCAGCCTGTATAATAGGTGCATGGATAGCCTTAGATTAGCCCAACAGATATTGCATGTTCAAGAAGAGGATGATCCTATTCAAAAAGCTCAAAAGCTAAAACTGCTTCACGAGGATCATGGTATTGCATACAGCTATCTTGCTCAAGAAATGGAGGTTTCACCTGCATATATAAGTAATTATTTGCGACTCCTCCGATTACCTGATTTAGTGCTGGATGGCTATTACACAGGTACAATTTCACTTACGCATTTGTTTATCTTGGCACGGATAAAGGATCCAGAGCAAATTGTTGCGCTGTATGAGCAGATTTTGTCAAAGGAAATGTCAGCATTGGATCTTGAGGAGGCGGTAAGAAATATTTTATATGGCACAAAGTCCGAAGGAGATCCGATCGAAAAAAAAGCATCGGCAGCAATTGAACGAAAAATTAAAGCGATAGATCCTGATGCTCAGGTCAAAATTATTCAAACCCGCGTGAAATCTAAAGTTGTGATTGAACTTAAAGGTAATCGATCAAAGACGAGTGATTTTCTTCGCAAACTATCAGAAGAGTAGTTTGGATTCTTTATTGTTCCTACTCTATTTGAAGGGAAGTATCGGAAAAATACCTTTCCAATAATATCTTGTCGAGGTATTGGTCCAAAGGTTCGCGAATCTGATGAGCGAGGCCTGTTGTCACCCATAACAAACAGATGTCCCATAGGTACGGTAACGACCTGACCTTCTTTCAAAAACCCACCCTCATGCACCTGTGTTGTGCCTTGAATATAATGTTCTGTGAGTGGCTTGTCATTCAGAAAAACCTGACCGTCCTTAACCATAACTTTATCTCCAGGCACGCCAATAATACGCTTAATAAAGTCAATGTCTTTATTTTCTGGTGACTTAAAAACGACAACATCGCCTCTTTGCGGTGTACCAAAACGATACGAGAGTTTGTTTGTCAAAATATACTCATTATTTCTAAATGTAGTATCCATAGAAGATCCTCGAACTTGGTGGGGCTGCATGAAAAAGAGGTAGATGACAATAAAAAGTGATCCTACGAAGGTAACCGTTTCAAGTATTTCCATTACAAACTCAATTACTTTTTTTACAACCTCCATATGGTCATATTCTACGGCACCAGAGGCAAAAAAAACAAGCATGATATAATTACAAAAGTTTCGCAAACCGTTTTGGTCGCATAGCTCAGCTGGTTAGAGCGTTCGATTCACATTCGAGAGGTCCCTGGTTCAAATCCAGGTGCGACCACCATGTTAACGGGTATTATTATTGCTAAAAAAGGAGAAAAGAAGATAAAAAAATGCATTGATGCATTGGGATTTTGTGACGAGGTTCTCGTTGTATACAATAACGGAGAAGCAGGACTTGATTTTAGCGCTGTGCGCAATAAAGCCCTACAAGATGCAAAGCATGAATGGGTTCTCTATATTGATACTGATGAGGTAATCTCTTCGAAACTTGAAAAAGAAATTCTATCTACAGTAAAGATTCCTCTGTTCGATGCCTATAAAATCAAACGTCAAGATGAATTTTGGGGCAAACCAGTGCTATATGGTGAAGTGTATAGTGCACGCACAAAAGGCATTATTAGACTTATAAGGAAAGGATCTGGAAAATGGGAGGGCAGAGTGCACGAAGTTTTTGTATCGCAAGGAACGGTTGGAAAGTTGGACGAACCACTTTTGCACTACCCACATGAATCGATTACAGGTTTTTTAGAAAAAATTAACTATTACTCTACACTCCGTACAAATGAGCTTTATCGAAAAGGAATTCGTACAAACATCTTTGAAATTATTGCAATGCCTACAGGAAAATTTCTCTATTCATTTTTCATTCTCATGGGTTTTCGCGATGGAGCAAGAGGATTTGTGTATAGCTTTATGATGTTATTTCACTCTTTTCTTGTACGATCAAAACTATTTCTTTTGCAGGACAAGAATTAATCTTTTCTATAACGTATTTTTAGCTGTTTTTCTACTGTGTTTCCGGCCAAGTCTGTTGCAACAACAGTAATTGTGTTATCGCCTTCTGTAAGTTGCACACTGCGATTAAATTGGCCAGTGGTGTTTGTCGTGGTAGGTAAACCATTAACTTTAACTGTTGTATTTTCAGTTACTGTTCCACTTACCGTGACTTCTTCTTTATCAACTTCTGATCCATCAATCGGGTTTGAGATAGTTAATTCAGGTCCTTTGTTAATAAAAACAACTTTATAGACTTCAGAATCTTTTGATTTAACCTTTTTTTCATCAAGCGAACGTATATATAAGGAGTTTTCACCCGGTTTGAGTGTTACTTCTGTAGAGAATGTGCCATCTGGAGCTTCCAATTCTTCCGCTTTATCTTCATTCACATATATCTCGATAACAGTTTTTTCCGTAGCCCGACCCTCTACAATAATTCTTGCAGAGCTTGTTGCATCAGGAAGATTATCAATTTCTGGTTCAATAAGAACTGTTGAATCTTCAAGGTTTTTAACTGTTTTCTTTGACGAAAATCCTGCAAAAAATAGCGATGTTTTAATGACAATTTGCAGGCCAACAGTTGCAAGGAATATAACAAGGATAATGAGTAGAATGGCGTAGGTCACTGTTTGCTTCTGAGTATTTGTTTGTCGTCTTCGCGTTGGTGTTACTGGTCTCATATGTCTATTGTAGTATAACGGAGCCAGCGGTGGGAGTCGAACCCACGACCACTCCCTTACGAAGGGAATGCTCTGGCCACTGAGCTACGCTGGCGGTTGTGATGATATTATAGCATCCGGCTAAAAAATTCATCTATAATGATCACATGTTATTGGCAGAAGCCATTTCTCTTATTTTTGGTCCGCCATGGATTTTTATTATTGGTTGGGCGCTTCTTTTTAGCTCTGGGCTTGTAAAAAGCCAAATTATTTTTATGGGAATGGCCTTTCTTCTTTTATATGTCATAATTCCTGGGCTCTATATGTTGTATGCGATGCATAGGGGGTATATCGAAGATTTCGATATTACAAAGCGCCAGGAGCGATATGGTATCTTGTCAGTAATTCTCGTAGCGCATGTAATGAACCTAATTCTTGCATTCTTATATATGCCGCCAGAATTTATTGAGAAGCTTTTAATTGTGGCAATAGCTTATACAACAATCTATCTGATCACTTTTTATTGGAAAATTAGTTTGCATACATCAATAAACATGATTGGCATCACCTTTATCAATATGGCTACAGGCTGGCATTATATTTGGTTATATGCACTTATTCCGGTTGTAGCATGGTCACGGTTAAAGTTAGAGAAGCATACACCAGCACAACTTTTTTGGGGGGCAGTGATACCTTATATTGAAATCGCAGTAATTAGACTGTTTTTTTAATGAAGCATACAATTCTCGTTGTTGATTCTGGCGGGCGCGGCTCGGCCCTTGTAGACACATATCTTCGAAGCAGACATGTTAAAAGAGTCCTCGCAATCCCAGGCAATGATCTTATGTGCTACAACTCCAAGAAAACGGTCACTGCGTATCCTGAAATAAAAACAACTGATGTGCCCAAGATTCTTGCCATGTGCAAAAGGGAGAACGTCACTATGGTTGATGTGGCCCAAGATAATGCAGTAGAAGTTGGTCTGGTAGATACGCTGATCGAACAGCATGTTCCGGTAGTTGGGCCTACAAGAAGTGCTGGGCAAATTGAGTGGGATAAAGCCTGGGCACGAAGTTTTGGAGAAAAATATGGCTTGCCACAACCTGTTTTTCACATATGTCATTCAGAGAAAGAAGGATATGAGTATCTCAAATCGCAGCCAAACCAACCGTGGTTTATTAAGGCTTCAGGATTATATGGTGGAAAAGGTGCTCTTCCGGCAAAAAATAATGAAGAAGCGAGGAAAATGATACGGGAGGTTGTTACATATGGAGAAAGTGGCAAGACTTTTTTAATAGAAAAATGGTTACGAAGCGATAGCGGTGAGCCAGCTGAAGAATTTTCTATGTTTGTAGTTTGTGATGGTGAGCATTACAAAATTATTGGGACGGCGCAGGATCATAAAAGGGTGGGTAATTTCGATGAGGGTGAGAATACGGGTGGGATGGGTTGTAGCGCACCAGCGTTGGTTGTAGATGCGCAACTGCAAAAGAAGATCGAGGAAAAAATACTAAAACCCACGATTAAGGGTTTGATGGAAGAGGGTAGACCATATAAAGGCATTTTATATCTTGGTGGCATTCTTATTAGACAGAGGGGTGTATTGGAGCCATATGTTATTGAATTTAATGCCCGTTGGGGTGACCCAGAAGCTCAAGTATTGCTACCAGGAATTAAGACTGATCTGTTCGAAATAAATCAAGCAATCCTGGATGGAAGTATCCACAAAACCGTTATCAATACCGATAATAAATCACGGGTTGTTGTGGCAGGAGTTTCAAGAGGCTATCCAGGAAATTATGAAAAAGTAAAAGGAAAGGAAATATTTGGACTGAACAAGGTGATGAAGAGGAAGGGGATTAAGTTGTATGGTGGGGGAGTAAAAGTTGTGGGGAAGAAGTTTTATGCAAATGGTGGCAGGCTTTTTTATATTGTTGGAGAAGGGAAATCTGTCATCGAAGCGAGACAAAAAGCATACGAAGCAATGGCGTTTGTTCATATAGAAGGCAACAATCTGCATTATCGAACAGATATCGGATGGAGAGATGTAGAAAGAATTAAAAAAACCACCAATAAAAAAATAGCAATATAGAGCTTTTACCTAAAACTCTAATCTCTTAGCAATAAATCTATCTATTAATTGTCTTGTAAAGTTCATGATAGCCTCTCTTTGTTTGTATGTAATTGCTGGATACCTTCCGTGTCTGTTCGGAAGCCCAAATTCTATTACATGTTGGTAGTCACTTTCAATGTAGTTTAAATCTTTATTCAATTTTTCCCACCCATCCTTTATTCTTTCCCCTTTCTGTTTTAAATGATTATCATCATAATATTGATTCCTTATTGTCTCAATTGCTCTATAGCAATAATGAGCAGTTTGTGCGGGGTATTTAATAGAATAGTGAAAATCCGCAAATACATCTTTTATCCATATGAATCTATTCTGCTTGTTATCATCAAAAAGATGGTAAATTTTATTGAACTCACTTATTGCTTCTTGTATTGTTTTATTCACATTGTATTCACCTTTTGTAATAAAACGCTCATTAAGATTTAATTTTTTACATTCAATATGAAAAAGGTATACGTCAAGATAAATTGAATCTACATAGCCAATAATATTGATTACTAAAGTTACTTGTTCCATAAGTATGTTTCTCAAGGATTGTATGTTGGGCGAGTTTTCATCGGTATGATCAATCTCAGACTTATATGTAATCAGGATTTCTGAATTTACTATTTTCATTTCAACAAATCCTTCAACATTAAACTCCTCGTGCTTTATCATCACGTTATTCTGAATATTTAATGAATCAATTAAGTTTTCGGGTTCTAGTTTGCCGGTGATCTTGTATGTGTATGACATAGTGAGTTAGGAGTTGTATATTTTTCTTGAGCGGGCGAGGGGAATCGGACCCCCGGCTTCTCCTTGGGAAGGAGACATTGTACCACTCAACTACGCCCGCATACGACAGCATATGCATTATACACAAGCCCCGCCGTATGCGGACATAATCTCAATTCTTATCTAGGCAGTTTCAAAGTCATACCAACTTCGATTCTGTTCATATTACGTATACCATTCGCACTCATGATGCGTGTGTACAATGACTTGTTGCCATATGCACGATCCGCAATTGTCATAAGTGTGTCACCCTTCTGTACAACATATGTGTTAGCAGTTATCTTGCCAGCAGTCGCTACAGAAGTTGTCTTACCCTTTTCTTCCATTTTAGGAGCAGCTGTTGGTTCCACTTGCATAGCTTGTGTTACCTCAGGCTTTTCTTCAGTTGAAGTTGTTTTACCAGCAACTTGCGGAAGAACGAGTTCTTGACCTACTTCAATAACCTCAGGATTCTTTAGATTGTTTGCTGCGACGATTTCGTCAGCATAATCCATTGAACCCAAAACGTCACGAGCGATACTTGAAACGGATTCGCCAGGTTTCACAACGTGAACATTTTTCTTCTGCTCCATTTCTGCTTGGGCCTGTTCTTGCTCCATCTGAGCTTTTTGGCGGTTACTTGTTGAGCGGTAGATTAGGGTTACTGCAACGAGGAATACAAGAAAACCAAGTGCTACAGAAAGATAGTTTTCTTTAATTTTGTTCATCAATTCTTCTCTATAGGCTTCTGAATTTAGTGTTTGTGCCATATATGTTCACCTCCTTTCACGTCCGTAAAACTACAGCCATTATACAGAGCTGTGAGGTGAATGCAATATATCATTACTACTCAAAAGTGATAAAAAGGAGTCGTCACCCGGGAGAAACATTACGGGTGCCGACTTTTCAGCCATTCGCCCGCGGATGTCCGCGATCCTTTGTCATCGAAGACAAAGAGACAATCCCAACACATCCATTTCCATGAAGCGTCGGGTTGCTTTACAAAGGCTAATCGCCTGCGACAATCAGGGCAATACTTTATGCGTTGACCCTGATACATGGCCCCCTTTCGGTGGCCTTTTTCTCGTTCTGTCATCCGTCATTCTCCCGGGTTGTGTCGAACATTTCCTTTAGCAAAGAGCCAGGCTTTAGGCTTTTGCATCGGGAAAAGTATTATAACCAATATTTGCTATACTATCCACTATGAAACTGCTTCTTGGATCTTCGAGCAATACAAATAAATTTCTTACAGAATTACTTGATAAAAAGCCCGATGAGAGTTGTGTTGCTTTTGTAACGACTGCGGCGAAGCCTTATGGTGATAACGTGCCATGGATGTATGCAGATATTGAATCGTTGAAAGCTCTAGGATGTGATGTAGAGCTCCTCGATATTGAAGGAATGAATGAGGAGGGGTTACGAGAAAAGCTGGAAAACTGTGATGTTATTTTTGTTAGTGGGGGAAACACGTATTTTCTTTTGGATCAGGCGATAAAGAGTGGATTTTTTAAGTTGGCTAAGGAGCTCGTGGAGAAGGGGAAGATCTATGCAGGAACAAGTGCGGGTTCAATTCTTGCAACGCCTACAATTGATAGTGCAAAAGATGCTGATGATGCGAGTGTCGCACCTGATTTAAAGGATTTAACAGGGTTGGGATTTGTGGATTTTTGTATTATTCCGCATTATGACAAGAAAGAATATAAAGCGTACTGGCAGACGATTATTAAGGAGTGGGATGGAAAAGAGAAACTGTATCTTTTAAATGATAGCGAAGCGATTCTTGTTGATGGGGCAACGCTTCGGTTTGTGAAAGCGTGATGCGGGACTGACCGGGCTCGAACCGGCGACCTCTGCCTTGACAGGGCAGCGCTCTAACCACTGAGCTACAATCCCAAAAATTGCTAAGCAATACTATATCAAATATACTCATAAAACGCTAGTCTTTAAAGCCATAGTTTATAATGAGCAAATGCATATATCTAACAAAGATCTCGCACATTTACTGCGATCAGTTGCCGCCGCGTACATATTAACCGGCGCGAATCGCTTTCGTATTATTGCTTACGAAAAAGCCGCAGATGCTATAGAGCATTTAAATCAAGAAGTTTTCGATATTTGGGAAAATAAAGGAGTAGAAGGATTAGGTGATATTGAAGGTATGGGTCCGACGATAAGTCAGCATCTTAATGAATATTTCACAAAAGCGGAAGGATCATATCTAGAAAAGCAACTTGCTAGTATTCCTGCACCAGTATATGAGTTGATGCGTGCACCTGGCATAGGACCCAAGAAAGCTTTTCGCATTGCGAAAGAGTTTAACCTGACAGACAAAAATACTGTTTTTGACGATGTAAAGAAACTTGCTGCCGAACATAAGATAGCAGTAATGGAAGGGTTCGGCGAAAAATCAGAAGCAGATATTGTCAAAGCAATTGATACGCATCTCGGAAGGCAGAATCAGGAAGAGCGTATGGCACTTCCTGAAGGTTTTTCTCTCGCACAGGATGTGATTGAATATATGCAAGTGGTAAAGGAAGTTGAGCATATTGAAGCGTTAGGATCGATGCGTCGAATGGTTTCAACAATAGGTGATATTGATTTAGCCGTCATTGCTAAAGAACATACGTACGAAAAAATTCTTGCTCATTTTGTCAGTTATCCACAAATGAATACCGTCGAAGCACACGGAGCAAATAAAGCTGCCATTATTACAAAAAATGGTAAACGTATAGATCTGCGCATTGTTGATAGGGAGCGATATGGTGCAATGCTGCAATACTTTACGGGAAGTAAAGCGCATAATATCAAGTTGAGAGAATTTGCGCTTAAAAAAGGATTGTCACTTAATGAATTTGGCATTAAACATGTAAAAACCGGTGAGGTAACTTCTTTTGAAAAAGAGGAAGATTTTTACGCATATTTAAAACTTCCCTATATTGTTCCTGAGCTTCGAGAGGGAACAGACGAAGTGCGTAGAGCAGCAGACAAAAAACTTCCCGATCTTGTTGAGCTGAAACATATAAAAGGGGAATTTCATATTCATTCATCCTTTCCTATTGAACCATCTCATGATCTTGGGGCGCACAGCTTTGAAGAAATGATTGAAGAGGCAAAAGCATTAAACTATGAGTATCTGGGTTTTTCTGAGCATAACCCTTCAGTGAGCAAGCACACAGATGAAGAAATTATTACCCTTGTGAAGAAAAAGCAAGAAGCTCTGCAAGATCTTCAGAAGAAACATAAAGACATCTTACTTTTTAATTCTCTCGAAGTCGACATTCTCCCAGATGGAAAATTAGCTATTCCAGAAGCCGCTGCAGAATATCTCGATTTAGCTGTTGTATCAATTCATAGTGCTTTTACTCAAAATCGCGCAACGATGACAAAGCGTATTTTGCGCGCTCTTTCTTTTCCTAAAGTAAAAATATTTGGGCATCCAACTGCTCGACTTATTAATAAGCGCGAGGAGATCGATGCGGATTGGGATGCTATTTTTAAGGAGGCGGCAAAAAGGAACATTGCCCTTGAGGTTAATGCTTATCCAAATAGATTGGATCTTCCTGATGCAATGGTGCGCCAGGCAATTTCGTATGGTTGCAAAATTGTCATTGACACTGATTCGCATAATAAAGACGACATGCCACTTATATTTTTTGGTGTGTCGGTTGCGCGTCGTGGCTGGGCAGAAAAAAAAGACGTCATAAACGCCCTAAACAAGTCCTATATTGCATCATGGCTAGGCAAATAACGTGGTAAAATATAGATGTAAGGGGGTGATATGTAATGACAACGACATGGATATTAATCGGCGCAGCTGCAATAATCTTACTCTTCATATGGTCTTCGTATAATGCGTTAGTAACGCTTAAAATGCGTATTAAAGAAGCTTTATCAGGTATTGATGTGCAGTTAAAACGTCGTATTGACCTTATACCAAATCTTGTAGAAACGGTAAAAGGATATGCAAAACACGAAAAAGATATTTTTGAAAATGTGAGCAAGGCCCGTTCTGCCCTTATGAAGGCAACTTCAATGGAGCAAAAAGCAGAGGCAAATAATATGTTGACTGATACGCTTAAATCACTTTTTGCCGTCGCAGAAGCATATCCAGACCTTAAGGCAAATGCTAATTTTGCAGATCTACAAAGACAATTGGAAGATACTGAAGACAAAATCGCGTATTCACGACAATTCTATAACAGCAATGTACTGGAATATAACACCAAAGTTGCTATGTTCCCTTCAAATATTGTTGCTCGAGCTTTTAGCTTTAGTGAGGAGCAATTCTTTGAAGCTCAACCTGGTGAGCGCGAGAATGTAAAAGTATCTTTCTAAAAAGGAATCTGCATATGAATATTTACGATCAGGTAAATAAGAATAGGCTAAAAACCTATTTTGTTATTAGTGTGTTTATTGGACTACTTTCCGTAGTCTTTTATGCAGTGGGAAAGTATATGGGAAATCCAGAAATGTACTTTGCTTTTGGTATTGGATTCTCCTTAATTTCAAGTTTTAGTAGCTATTTTTTTGCAGATAAAATTGTTTTGGCAATGACGGGGGCAAAACCCGCTAATAAAGAGGAATACTTTGATTTTTATACAGTAACCGAAAATCTTACTATTGCGGGCGGCATGCCAATGCCAAAATTGTATGTGATTGAAGATGAGGCGCCGAATGCGTTTGCAACAGGCAGGGATCCAAAACATGCTGTCGTTGCTGCAACAACAGGATTATTGAAACGACTTGATAGAGTTGAAATTGAAGGCGTCATTGGACATGAATTATCCCACGTTAGAAATTATGATATTTTGGTTATGAGTATCGTGGGGGTATTGGTAGGAACACTTGTGTATGTGTCGGATTTTGCTATGCGTGGCATGTTGTGGGGTCGCGGGAGCGACGATGATAGACGTGGCAATATAATTGCCACTGTGGCATTTTTTGCCTTTTTGATTATTTTGCCTTTGCTCGCGTCGATTATACAAATGGCCGTCTCGAGGCGACGCGAATTTTTGGCAGATGCGTCGGGCGCGTTATTAACGCGTAATCCCGACGCTCTTGCGGATGCATTGGAAAAAATTTCGTCTGATCCGCATAAACTTCACACTGCTTCGCATGCAACTGCCCATCTTTTTATCAGCAATCCATATGGAGGCATGCGCACAAAGGATTTTCTCATGAATCTTTTTAGCACACATCCTCCAATAGAGGAGCGCATACGCATTCTTCGCAGCATGTAGCTATGGATATCGACACACGTAAAAAAAGAGCTGCAGTTGTAATTAGAGAGCTAAAAAAGCTTTTTCCCACAATTCAACCTGCGCTTAAATATAATAAAAGAAAGCCTCATGAGTTTCTTATTTCAGTCATTCTTTCGGCGCAATGCACCGATAAAAAGGTCAATGAGGTAGCAGAAGTGCTTTTTAAAAAGTATGAAGATCTTGATGCTTTGAATAGAGCTGACTTTGAAGAGTTTTGTCAGGACATTCGCCAAACAGGGTTTTATCGTAACAAAGCTAAAAATGTTCTGGCAACCGTAAAGAGGTTGAAAGAAGATTTCAAAGGGCAAGTTCCTTCAACAATGAACGAGCTCTTAACATTGCCTGGCGTAGCAAGAAAAACGGCAAATGTTGTAATGGGTGAGCTGTATAGAAAAGCTGAAGGTGTTGCTGTTGACACCCATGTCATTAGACTTTCACAGAAATTTAAATTAACTGAAGCAACAGATCCAACCAAAATTGAAAAAGAATTGATGGAAATACTGCCACAGGAGGAATGGCGCGAATACACCTTACGTATAGGGGAATATGGAAGACAGTATTCGCCAGCGCACAAAAAAGATGATCTTTCAGATCCTGTGAGCAAAGCTCTCCTTGCTGAAAATTTGCTATAAGTGCGCTACAATAGACAAATGTCGACCCTTGATCTTAAAGCCGTGCAGCGGCTTGCAAAACTTTCAAATTTAAAACTCACCGATGAAGAAGCTGCGCAATATCCAGAACAACTTTCTGAGAGTCTTGAATATGTAAAGAATCTTGATGAAATTGATACAGGCAATGTGCCTGATAATTTTTATACGACAAATGCTCATAATGTTATGGAAGAAGATGAAGTTGACGAGGGCATTATGTTATCGCATGAAGATGCAATAAAAAATGCGAAAGCGACAAAAAAAGGTTACTTCGTTGTAAAGAGAATTTTATGAGCCTACTTGGAAAAAGTCTTACTGAATTACTGCATGACAATACCGATGCACAGGATGTGGTCGACTTTTTTCATACAAGAATTAAGCATAATAATGGGGCGTTGAACGCATATACTTTCATAGACGATGAGGCACCAAAAGTAAAAGATGAGCGAAAAAAAGAGGCATTAAAGGCAATGCCAATTTCATTAAAAGATAATATTAGTACCTTATATGCGCCCACAACTGCTTCTTCTAAGGTTTTGGATGGGTATATGTCAGCATATGGTGCAACGATAACACATAAGCTAACACAGGCTGGCACAACAATTTTAGGCAAAACAAATTTAGATGCGTGGGCGCATGGTTCATCGACAGAAACTTCAGACTATGGCCCCACCCGGAACCCTTACAATGTTGATTATGTCCCGGGTGGCTCATCAGGCGGCTCCGCCGCCGCAGTAGCCGCCGGCCTTATTCCAGCTGCCATCGGCACAGAAACGGCCGGCTCCATTCGCCTTCCCGCGGCCTGGAGCGGTGTAGTAGGTCTAAAGCCCTCCTATGGCCGCGTCTCGCGCTTTGGCATTGTTGCCATGGGATCATCGTGGGATTGCCCTGGTCCCATAACGCAAACCGTTGAAGACGCTGCATTATTACTCCAGCACATGGCAGGCAAGGACACCCATGATGCAACAACATTGGATGAGAGCGTTCCGCCATATGCGAAAGAATTAAAGTCGGAACGCGCAATGACCATTGGTATAGCCGAAGAATATTTTGAAAGTGTTGACCCAGAGATAATGCAAATGGTCGAAGCTTCTATAAAAACTCTTGAAAGCATGGGTCACACTATTAAAAAAGTAAAACTCATGCATCCAAAATATGCGATTTCCGTTTATATGTTACTTCAGCGATCTGAAGTCTCTTCAAATTTAGCTCGCTACGACGGTATTCGTTTTGGCACCAATCGCAGTTTTTTTGGCAAAGAAGCAGAACGACGCATTCTCTTAGGAACTTATGCATTGTCTGCAGGTTATTATGATGCATTTTATAAAAAGGCTCAAAAAGTTCGCTACCTTATTCGCGAAGATTTTAAAAAGGTATTCAATGATGTCGATGTTATTTTTGCGCCAACGGCGCCGATAACTGCAACAAAACTTGGTGACAATGAAAAGTTCGCATTCTATGGCGAAATGATGGATGTACTCACAGAACCTGCTTCTGCCGCAGGCATTCCTGCAATCTCTATTCCACTTGGCCTCCATTCAAATGGTCTCCCTATTGGCGGCCAATTTATGGGCAAATTCTTTGATGAAGCAACAGTCTTACAAATAGCCTATCAGCTTGAGCAAAAGATTAATTTTGACCGTCTATCAGTTATGCAAAAATATGAGTAAGTACACACCAGTTATCGGTCTCGAGATACACGTGCAACTTGCAACAAAGTCAAAAATGTTTAGTCGTTGTTCTGCAGACTGGTTTGGAAAAGCGCCAAATAGTGTTGTTGACCCATTAACACTTGGCCTTCCCGGCACGCTCCCCGTGCCCAATAAAAAAGCTATTGAATGGGCCATTCTTATTGGAATGGCGCTCAATTGTAAGCAGAATAACGTTTCAAAGTTTGATCGTAAGCATTATTTTTACCCTGATTTGCCAAAAGGTTATCAGATTAGCCAGTATGATCAACCCTTCTCATTTGACGGCTTCTATGAATTTATCTCTAAAGCTTCTGGTCAACCAAAAAGAGTTCGTATAAAACGAGTTCACCTCGAAGAAGATACAGGAAAACTCATTCATGAAGGTGAGGAAACGCTTGTTGATTTTAATAGAGCGGGCGTGCCGCTTGTTGAAATTGTAACCGAGCCTGATTTTGATAATTCTGAAGATGTGAAGCAATTTTTGGAAGAGCTTCAGGTCATTATTCGCTACTTGGGAGTTTCTGAAGCGGATATGGAGAGGGGTTCTATGCGCCTTGAGCCAAATATTTCGTTGCGAAAAGAAGGGGTGACCGAGCTTCCGAATTATAAAGTTGAAGTTAAAAATATCAATTCGTTCAATTTTGCGAAGCGGGCGATTGATTTTGAAGTGAAGCGACACACAGAGCTCCTAGATGCTGGTGAAACGCCTCCGCAGGAGACCCGCGGATATGCTGAAGGGAAAGGTGTAACTGTTTCGCAGAGAATAAAAGAAGAGGCTGCTGATTATCGTTATTTTCCGGAGCCAGATATTCCTCCATTCGTGTTTGATGATGTGTTTTTTGCTCATATTCGTAACATGATGAAGGAACTACCTCATCAAAGAGTTGATAGATATGTTCAAATGGGAATTTCGTTGAATGATGCGTATATCCTTTCTCGTGATCGCGACGAGAGTATCTACTTCGATAATGTAATTGAACCATTTAAGGACAATAAGGATTTGGTAGCAAAAGCTGCAATGTTAGTGGTGAACAAAAAAGTTCAATTAGATAAGAATGAAGAAAAAACTCGCAAACTAATTAAAGAAATGTTACAACCTAAAGTGACTGATGAAGGGCTTTTAGATGAAATTGTAGATAAGGTAATTGCTGATAACGCTGAGCAGGTTGAAGCATATAAGAGCGGTAAGGAATCGCTTTTAATGTTCTTTGTGGGTCAGGTTATGAAGGGAATGAAGGGTCAGGCTGACGGACAGAAAGTAATCGAGGCTTTAAAGAAGAAACTGTGAATACATCATATATGATGTAAGAGCTAAGTTTGTTGAAAGAAAATCGCCGGAGAGTTTAACCGTCTCCGGCAGCGGGTTTGACATCGTAATGTCAGACTTGAAGGATCGCGTCGGGAATTTCTCCTTTGACACTCAGCTGGTTGTTCTCGAAGTCCAACAAAACCGTCAGTTGAACTTCAGGATGAAACGAAAGGCTGCAGGTTAGACTCCATTCTGTCCTACCAGCCGTCATCCCATCGTTGCCTACGACGACGGAGAAAGCTGGAAGCCCTGCTACGACGAGAGCATCAGGCACGCGTTGTCTAATGAGCTCGGTCCAGTTCTGCCCAACTCCGAGTAGACTACCGCTAACCTGCGGTAGCGCCGTCACAGTGACATTGACCAACATGTTGATCCCTCTGTATTAACAACTCGAGCATTCACCCGAGTTTACTATAAATATTATACCATTTAGAGCATATTGAGAAGGTTTTTTGAGGAAAAATCGCCGGAGAGTTACCCGTCTCCGGCAGCGGGGTTCAGAGGAGCACGATCGTAATCGTGTTGTTGTTGCGCCAGATTGTAGCCGCAGCAACACTGCCAACACCGGACACGTAGTACCGCGAGGTGATGGTCGAGCCCAAGACGTTCTCGCGCTCGAGTTTCACGTCATCCGGCTTCGGTGGGTTGTCCTGTGCCGCAAGAACAGCCAGCACATGATTGCGGGCGACGGAACTCCAGTCGAGCTCGTCGTACTCGCTACCGCTCAAGTCCGTATTCGGTGGACTGCTGCTCAAGGCAGTCATCGTGTGCGACATGATTGTCCTCCCAACGTGTCACCAGGAACGAATTCCCCGGTGTTTTATGTGAAGCGATTATATCATTTATGACATAACCTTTAAGGAATATAGAAAAAGTCGCCGGAGAGTTTACCCGTCTCCGGCAGCGGGGAGGAGACTGACTCCTATAGACGAAAACAGATCTTCCCTTCATCAACACGGCTTAACTGAACCCAAATCATCATGAAGTTTGGTCCAGACCCAAGTTTGCCGTCTTGTGTAAGAATGAAAAAGCGAGGTGACGTTCCAGGAAAACCACTTAGCTCTGCGAGCACCCTATCTTTTGGAACAATGCCCCTCCTTTGCAATGAATCGAACCACCTTTGGCCTTGAACTGAAATCCAACTAAACGCTTCGGGAGAGTTTAGCTGAAAATCACTTGGCAGATCAATGCAAAGCTTCCTCGCATCGAACCAGGGCATGACGCCTCTCCTAGCGTGTCAGTCTGATTTCGAGCAATAATTATACCAAATATGGCATATTTGCCTCAAAATGCTATACTGTACGCATGTCATTTGTCCACCTACATCTTCATAGTGAATATTCTTTATTGGACGGATTGTCGCGCATAGACGAGCTCGTTGAGAAAGCCAAGGAATATAACATGAACGCCATTGGTTTAACCGATCATGGTGCTATGTATGGAGCATTTCGATTTTTAATCGCCGCTCAAAAAGCAGGAATAAAGCCGATTATCGGCATGGAAGCATACAAAGCTCCAGGATCGAGATTTGAACATGCAGCAGAAGAAGGAGAGCGCAATAGTTACCATTTAACATTGCTCGCCAAAAATTATGCCGGATATAAGAATTTAATGAAATTAACAACCTACGCGCATCTGGAAGGCTATTATTATAAGCCGCGCGTGGATTTTGAACTTTTGCAAAAATATAGTGACGGCATTATTGCATTTTCTGGGTGTATGAGTGGAGAAATTCCCATAGCACTTCGCAATAATCAAAGAGACAAGGCTGAACAATTATTGCAGCAATATCATGATATTTTTAAGGAGAATTTTTATATTGAGCTACAGCGAATACCTGGAATTCCAGATCAAGAGGAATTAAATAATGGTCTTGTTGAACTTTCACGGAAATTCAATATTCCTCTTGTTGCAACAAACGATGTCCATTATGTTAATAAGGAAGATGCGTATGCCCATGACGTGTTATTGTGTATTCAAACAGGGCATACAATCTATGAAGAAAATCGTCCGCTTTCAAATATTGACACTCCTGAGTTTTACTTCAAATCAACACAAGAAATGGAGGATCTCTTTAGAGATTTACCAGAGGCAATAGAAAATACACAAAAAATTGCTGACCAAGTACATATTGAAATTCCATATGGAAAACTCATTTTGCCCGTATATCCACTCGAAAAAAATAAAACAGCAGAGCAAACATTGCGTGAGTTAACCTTTGAAAAAGCCAAAGAACGTATCAAGATTACAGATGAAGAAAAAACAAGATTGGAGTATGAACTAGAAATTATTTGCAATAAAGGATATGCAACATATTTCTTAATAGTTCAGGATTTTATTAATTGGGCAAAGAGCCATGATATTGGAGTGGGTCCTGGTAGAGGTTCTGTTGCAGGATCGTTAGTTGCATATTCATTAAAGATTACAGATATCCACCCTCTTGAATACGATGTGCCTTTTGAACGATTCTTGAACCCTGATCGTCCAAGTCCACCTGATATTGACGTGGACTTTGCAGATATTCACCGCGATCGTGTACTCGAGTACGTAACGGATAAATATGGAAAAGAAGTGGTTGCGCAGATTATTACGTTTGGTCGCATGGAGGCTAAGATGGCTGTGCGCGATGTGGCAAGGGCAATGGGAATGTCATATAGTCAAGGCGATCGTATCTCAAAAATGATTCCTGTGGGAAAACAGGGATTTCATATAACGATCGATCAAGCGCTCCAAGAAAGTCCTCAGTTGAGAATGGCATATAACGAAGAAGAGGAAGTAAAAAAAGTGCTTGATGTAGCGCGCCGCCTAGAAGGCATTGCGCGCCATTCATCGGTTCATGCCGCGGGTGTCATGATCGCGGATAGAGATTTGACCGAATATGTTCCGCTGCAGAGAGAGGCGCGCGGCGGCAAGATTGTCACGCAATATGATATGTACTGCCTTGATCTTAATGCTGTTTCGAATAACGAGGCAGTTGGTCTTATTAAGTTCGACTTCCTTGGTCTTCGTAACTTAACCATCATTGAAAATGCGCTTCAATTTGTGAAGAAGCGAACTAACGAGACAATCGATATTCACAACGTGCCGCTTGATGATCAAAAAACATTCAACCTGCTGTCACAGGGAAAAACGGTGGGTGTTTTTCAGCTTGAATCGCGCGGCATGCGCCGCCTGGCTAAAGATCTAAAACCTACAAAACTTTCGGATATTACAGCTATGGTCGCGCTATATCGTCCTGGTCCAATGGAACTTATCCCAAGTTTTTTACAAGGAAAGCGAAGTCCAAAAAGCATTAAATATCTTCACAAAGACTTGCAGCCTATTCTTGCAGAAACATATGGTGTTTTGGTCTATCAGGAGCAAGTAATGGCAATAGCACACAGCATTGCCGGCTACACAATGAGTGAGGCAGATGGATTCCGCATGGCAGTGGGTAAAAAAAAGAAGGCATTAATGAAGAAAGAGAAGATTAAGTTTAGTGAGCAAGCTGAAAAAAATGGCTATTCAAAAATAACAATTGAAAAATTATATGCGGCTATCGAGAAATTCGCTGCCTATGGCTTTAACAAGCCGCATGCTGCCTCATATGCCTTGATCGCATACTGGACAGCATATATAAAGGCTAATTACCCGGTTGAATATATGGCGGCGCTTCTTACAGCAGAACTACAAGGTGCCGCTGGCGCTCAACGCGAAGCAAAAATGTTCCAAGCAATTGAGGAATGTAAATCAATGGAAATTCAGGTGTTGCCCCCAGACATTAATGAATCCGAGCACGATTTTTCGATTGAAGATAAAGCTATTCGTTTTGGTATGTCTGCGATAAAAAATGTTGGTCATGCAGCCATCGAGTCTATTCTTGAAGCTCGAAAAGCACATGACTTTGTTGGTCTTAAAGATTTTCTATCTCGTGTCGATACGCGCAAAGCCAACAAAAAAACAATTGAAAGCCTCATTAAAGCAGGCGCTTTCGATGCATTTGGTACTCGAGCGGCTCTTCTTCAATATTATCCTCAGGCTCTTTCTGAGGCAGCATCGCATAGAACACAAGAGGCAAGTGGTCAATATGGATTATTCGGTGAAGTAAAACAGGAACTATTTCAAGATACAGAAATGATTGATGTTCCAGAGTTATCTGAAAACACTTTATTAGAAATGGAGAAAGAAGTAGTTGGTTTTTCGATAACAAAAAACCCTTTGCAACAGTATGCCAACATTATTGATACAAAAATCCAAAAAAAGTTAGGTGAGATTATTGAAGAAGATATTGGCAAAACATATATATTAGCTGGTTCTATAGGTGCGATTAAACAAGTCACTACAAAAAAGAACAATGATCGCATGGCTTTTGTAACGGTTTTTGACGAAACGGGCTCTGTCGAGCTTATAATTTTCCCAAGAGTGTATGCTCAAAGCCAATCGACTTGGCGCGAAAATGGTGTTGTGTTATTTAAAGGAAGAATTGATCAAAAAGATGAAGGTTTATCAATTATAGTAGAGAAAGCTGTTGATCTCGAAAAAATGTCTGTATGAAAACTACATTTCAAACACTACAAAAAGCTATAGATGCAGGCGAGTTTCATCCAGAAGTATTAGCTGGTTTTGATGAGTGGAATACGCTCTCGCGCATTATGCAATTTCATCTTATTCGCAAAGCTCTTGATATCCGTGAGCGTGATCTAGTATCGCAATATGCAGAAGTGACTAATGTGTTGGATTTTAGTAAAAAACCCGAACTGCAACTTGTTCTCGATAGAATCCAGCGCAGCATTAAAGAATTACAAGCCGAGCGCGAACGCTTATATGTCGAGTATTCATAACAAAATCGGCAAAGATTTTTCACTTCAACCAGAAACACGCGAAAAAATATCTGGAAAATCTTCACAAAACGATTCACTGCTTATTGCAAAATACAGTAGCATAGGTTATTATTTGTTAACTCCACTTTTACTTGGAGTTTTTCTTGGTTTGTGGGTGGATGCATATTTTCACTCAAAACCGCTGTTTACGCTTGTCGGAATTGCCATTGGTTTTATTTCTGCAGCGTACAGTCTCTATAAGCTGATTAAGGATACGCAAAGCTAGAAATGCTACACGTGAGCATCAAACCGGAAACAGTTTTTTTCTTTCAAGGTTTACCCATAACCAATTCACTTCTTACGAGCTTTATTGTGACCATCATTATGATTGTCATGGGGCTTTACTTCAGCGCAAACATTAATTCCAATTCATCCAAGTTTGTAACCTTCATTAGATTTGTCTTGATAAGCCTTCACGATATGTTCAAAACGATTCTTGGCGATCTGCATGAGAAGGCTTTTCCACTTTTGCTTTCCTTCTTTTTTTACATACTTATTTCAAACTGGTTTGGACTTTTGCCCGGTGTTGGTAGTATTACCATTACACCTCCAGCCCATAAAGCTGAGGCAGTTGTCCACGAGGAAGCTGTGAAGGAAGAATCTCACAAGCCAGAGGCAGCACATGGGAGAATTCCACTTTTAAGAGGTACGACAGCAGATCTTAATGCGACAATTGCATTAGCTCTGGTAGCATTTGCTGCTATTCAGTTCTTTGGCTTTACGACACTAGGTGTAGTAGGATATGCAAAGAAGTTTATTAACATAAGTAATCCGATTAATTTTTTCATTGGTGTCTTGGAGCTTATTTCAGAATTTTCCAAGATTCTTTCATTTGCGTTCCGTCTTTTTGGTAACATTTTCGCAGGTGAAGTTTTGCTCAGTGTTATGGCATTTCTTGTTCCCGTTTTAGCCTCATTTCCATTTTTATTGATGGAAATATTTGTAGGTTTGGTTCAGGCAATCGTCTTTAGTATGTTAACTGGAGTATTTATTAGTTCCGCCGTGGCTGGCCACGACGATCATCATTAAGAAAGGGGTGACAGAATGATGGAAACAGAAGCAGCAAAACTTTTAGGTACCGCTTTAGCTATTGGTTTGGGAGCTATCGGACCTGGTATTGGTGTAGGTTTGATTGGTTCTAAGGCTATGGAAGCTTTAGGTAGAAATCCTGAAGCAGAAGGAAAGATTAGAACTGGCATGATTTTGGCTTTGGCTTTCGCAGAAGCTATCGCTATTTATGCATTGGTCGTCGCGCTTATTTTGAAGTTTACTTAATAAATTATTAAAAACATATGGAAGCACTTGGCATTGATCCAAAGCTACTTGTAGCACAGTTAATTAATTTTGGTTTGTTTGCATTTATTTTCCAAAAATTTATGTATAAGCCATTTATGGCGTACTTGGAAAAACAGCAGGCAGACGAAAAAGAGAAAGTCCGTCTTCTTGCTGATCTCCAGAAAAAGGAAGAGAAAATGGAGAACAAGCATAAGGAGGTGCTCGCTGAAGCGCGATCAGAGGCACTCTCTATAGTAAAAGAAGCCGAGACAATGGCTCATGCCAAGAAAGAAGAAATGATGCAAGCTGCTCATGAGGAAGTAGCAAAAATGAAGCAGAAAGCTGAGAAAGATATCGAAGATGATCGTGCACGAATGTACGATGATATTCGTAGTAAGGTTGTTAAGACAAGCGAAACGCTTGCGAGCTCAGTTTTGCGTGACTTTGTTGATGAAAAGCAGCACAAAGGCATACTAGATAAGGTCTTTGAAAAGCTGCAGAAGACAAAAGCATATGAAAATTAATGCAACGCTCAAAGCTAGGTTAAAAAAGAACTTAATCGAACAGATTAAGCATCCTGGTGAGCGTGATGTGGTTGTGACATCGGCATATCCATTGACAAAAGAGGAGATGTCACAGCTTAAAAAGATTGAGTATTTAAAAGACGCGCGACTAGAAAACAAAGTTGATGAGAGCCTCATTGGAGGCTTGGTTATCACCGATGGGTCGCGCATAATGGATATTTCCTTAAAAGGAAAGATGAACACAATTATAGATTCCTTATTACAGAGTTAATTTGTACATATGAAAATAGTCGATGATATTCTCAGAGAAGTAGAGGACGAAATTAGTTCCTCAAAAACACAGGTTTCAGCGAAAAATGTAGGGTATGTTCGCGAGGTAAAGGACGAAGTTGTGTTTATTGAGGGTCTGACGGACTCCCCATATGGAGAAATGATCGACTTTGGCAATAATATTCAAGGTATGATTGTCGATTTGTATGATGATGCAGTCGGCGCAATCGTCTTTGGAGATTATGAGAAGATTCAGGAAGGATCACAGGTTAGAGGATCAGGAAAAGTATTTACTATTCCTGTTTCAGAAAAATATATTGGCAGAATAGTTGATGGTATTGCAAAGCCAATTGATGGAAAAGGGAAAATTGAAGCGAAAGAATCAACATTTTTTGATCCAATTGCACCTGGTGTTATGCAACGTAAGTCGGTAAGTGAACCTGTGCAAACAGGTATTAAAGCAATCGATACACTTATTCCAATCGGCCGCGGTCAGCGCGAACTTATTATTGGAGATCGACGTACAGGTAAAACAACAGTTGCAATTGATGCCATTCTTAATCAGAAGGATCAAGATATGATTTGTATCTATTGTTCTATTGGTCAGCGTCGTTCTAATACTGCTGCTGTTGCACAGTTGTTAGAATCGCGCGGCGCGATGGAGTACTCTGTTATTGTTGCCGCGACGGCATCTGATCCAGCATCAATGCAATTTATGGCTCCATATGTTGCCACAGCAATTGGTGAGTATTTTATGAATCAAGGCAAGGATGTTTTGGTTGTTTATGACGATTTGACGAAACATGCATGGGCATATCGACAAATCTCACTCGTTTTGCGCCGCCCAGCAGGTCGTGAGGCGTATCCAGGCGATGTTTTTTATCTGCACTCTCGCTTATTAGAGCGTGCCTGTCGCCTCGATGAAAAAAATGGCGGCGGTTCATTGACTGCGCTACCTATTATTGAGACACAAGAAAACGACGTGTCGGCATACATTCCGACAAATGTTATTTCGATTACCGATGGCCAGGTGTATCTTGAGTCCGACCTATTCAATGCGGGCATTCGCCCTGCTATTAATGTCGGGCTTTCTGTGTCACGTGTAGGAAGTAGCGCACAAACAAAAGCCATGAAATCAGTGGTTAAATCGTTGAAAAACGATTTAGCTCAATATAGAGCGCTCGCGGCATTTGCGCAGTTTGAGTCTGATCTTGATGAAGAGACCAAACGATTTATTGATCGCGGCGCGCGCATGACGCAGCTTCTCAAGCAAGGTAAGAATATGCCATATGATTTGGCTAGCCAAGTAGCCATTTTCTGGGTCGGTGGTAAAGGCTATCTCGACACAATGCCGGCAGATAACATTGTCGATTTTGAGAAGCAGTTCTTAGATTACATGCGTCTTTCGCACAAAAAAGTCCTTCAAGAGGTGCAAAAGACACGAGTTGTTTCTGAAGAAACAGAAAAAGCATTAAAAAAGGCAGCCGACGCATTTATGTCAACCTACAAAGCTGAGTAATATGAACTCGAAAGATATACGAAAAAAAATTGGTACCGTCGAAAATGTGAAGAAAATCACCAATGCCATGCAAATGGTATCAGCGGTCAAAATGAAAAAAGCCCAAAAAGCGGCGCTGGAAGGCCGATTATATAGAACAATGCTCGATGAGATTCTACAGAGAATTCTCAGTAATACTTCCGAGGTTGCAACACTTAACCTTCCGTGGCTTATGGAGTCCGAAGGTACAAAAGAGCTGTATGTACTGGTTTCATCAAACAAAGGTCTATGTGGCTCATTCCATAGCAATCTTTTTAAACATGTGTTTGCGCATCTCGACAAAAGTGGCAATGCAGAATTTATTACCATTGGAAAAAAGGGTGCCGATTTTATTTCACTTACAAAAAGAGAAGTGGTTGCAGATTTTTCGGACGAGGATCTCTCTGATAGTGTATCTCCCGTATTTTCATTAATTGAGGAGAAGTTCCTTTCTGGACAGTACAAAGCTATATATATTGTATACAACAAATTTATTTCTTCACTAAAAAGCGAACCAACAATTACTCAACTTCTTCCTGTAAAAGACTTAGAGCCCCTTGAAAAATTGGAAGCGACCCCAAAGTCATCAGAACAGGAATCTGATTATGTTATAGAGCCTTCAGTTGAAGAATTGCTTGGTCCTCTTGTTGAGGATTACATTAAAGAAAAAATTCGTAGCGCATTATCAGACAGCGAAGCCTCAGAACATTCTGCACGCATGATCGCTATGAAAAATGCAACCGATGCAGCTGGAGATATTGTGTTTTCACTCACGCTTCTTCGCAATAAAATACGACAAAGCCAAATTACAAATGAGCTGCTTGATATGATAGCGGCCAAGGAATCAACAGAAAATTAATTAAAAATTTAGTAACCTATCGCATACCATGAAAACAGGAAAAGTAGCCGCAATTCGAGGAGTAGTTGTAGACGTTGAGTTTGAAGATAAGAATACTCCAGAAATTTATGAAGCGCTTCTTGCGCCTATTGATAAGGCTGAAATTGTACTTGAGGTTCAGGCAATTATTGGTGAAGGTCGTGTGCGTGCGGTTGCTATGGATGCGACATACGGGTTGAAGAGAGGTGCTGAGGTAAAGAGAACAGGAGCTCCAATCACCGTTCCTATCGGTAATGAGACGCTTGGAAGAATGTTTAATGTCCTTGGTCAAGCTATTGATGGAAAACCTGAAGTAAAATCCAAAGAACGAGATTCCATTCATAAAAAAGCACCTTTGTTTGTTGATCAATCGGCAAATGAGGAGATTTTTGAAACTGGTATTAAAGTTGTAGACCTTCTTACGCCTTTCATTAAAGGAGGAAAGATTGCTATTTATGGAGGTGCTGGTGTAGGAAAGACGGTTATTATTCAGGAACTTATTCGTAACGTCGGTGCTGAACACGGTGGTGTTTCGGTATTTACCGGTGTGGGTGAGCGTACGCGTGAAGGTAATGATTTATACCGAGAAATGGAAGATAGTGGCGTTTTGCCAAAAACTGCACTTGTCTTTGGTCAAATGAATGAGCCACCTGGAAATCGTCTTCGTGTTGCTCTGACTGGCGTTACTATGGCGGAATATTTCCGCGATAAAGAGAATCAAGATGTGCTTTTGTTTATCGATAACATTTTTAGATTCGCACAGGCAGGATCTGAAGTTTCGGCTTTGATGGGACGTATTCCATCAGCAGTAGGCTATCAGCCAACATTGGCATCTGAAATGTCTGCTCTCCAAGAGCGCATTACTTCAACGAAGAAAGGTTCAATTACCTCGATGCAGGCCGTCTATGTGCCAGCAGACGATTATACCGACCCAGCGCCAGTTGCGACCTTTGCACATTTGGATGCATCGGTAAGTCTTGATCGTGCGCTTGCAGAACAGGCTTTATACCCAGCCATTGATCCGCTTACCTCATCCTCACGCGCGCTTGATCCAGCCATTGTTGGTGATGAGCATTATGAAGTAGCGCAGACCGTCTTGAAGGTTCTTCAGAGATACAAGGATTTGCAAGATATTATTGCGATTCTTGGTATGGAAGAGCTTTCTGAAGAAGATAAAAAAACAGTGAGTCGTGCACGAAAAATTCAGCGTTTCCTTACGCAACCATTTTTCGTTGCAGAACAATTTACAGCTACGCCGGGTAAATATGTGTCGGTTGCTGATACGGTCCGTGGCTTCAAGGAAATTATTGATGGTGTGCACGATGACGTGCCTGAACAGCGTTTCTACATGATTGGTGGTATTGAGGAGATTCAAAATTAACAATAATGGAGGTAAAAATCATAACGCCAAAAAAGGTTGTCTTTGAGGAGACGATTGATCAGATCACTGTTCCTGCCTCAGATGGAGAAATCACTATTCTTCCAAAGCACGTGGCTCTTTTTTCAATGCTGAAAGAGGGCATTGTGACGATCTTAAAGGGTAAAGAAGAAACACTATTTTCTATTGGTGGGGGATATGTGGAGACCGATGGAAAACAGGTGAGTGTGTTGGTCTCGAGAGCGTATGGACAAGATGAAATCGATGAGGCTGAAATTAAAAAAGCGCAAAAACAGGCAGAAGAATTACTTTCAAGAAATATAACGGAACAAGAACGTAAAGATGCAATGCAACTTCTCCGCAGATCAACGGTAGATCTTCAACTTCTTTCTAAGGTGAAGCATCGTCGTACTTCAAGTTCTACTTCTCGATAATGGACTATTGCACCATTTATCTTGCAAGACACGGTGAAACTGACTGGAATAATGAACAGAGAATTCAAGGTCATACAGATATTGCATTAAATCAGAAAGGTATCGCTCAGGCCCAGGAGCTTGCACAGCATTTAAAAGAAATACATTTTGATGCAGCCTTTTCATCAGATCTCCTAAGAGCAAAAAGAACTGCAGAAATTATTGCTGAAGAAAGAAAGCTTGTGATTACAACTACAGCATTGCTAAGAGAACAGTGTTTTGGTGAATTTGAAGGCATATTAATAGATGAATACAGAGAACGCGCAAAGGCTCAATTGGATAAACTAGCAGCACTTAAAAAAGACCAGGAAAAGATGAATTTTAAAATAAATGAAACTGCGGAATCAAGATCAGAATCAGCTTCTCGCGCACTCTTGTTCATTCGTGAAATTAGTATTGCTTATTCTAATATGACCATATTAATGGTCTGCCACGGAGCCTTAATGAGAAATATTCTTATGACACTAGGCGTAGACACATATGCAAATCTTGATTATGGCAAAGTTGAGATAGGTAATACTGCTTATATAAAAATGAGGTGTGATGGGGTAGATTTTTTTGTGGATGATGTTCATAAGATAACTGGAATAAAACACTTCGAATCTTCTTGAAGAAAATAACTCCGGGAAAGTCGCCGCAGGCGACAACCTCCCCGGAGTCGCCCAGCCGATCACCAGTCCTCATCTGGTCCGAGTAGCACCGCGGCGACGAAGAGTGCGACGAGTCCCAACGCCGCCCAAAGGCCATACTTTATGGGCTTGGGCATCCTAACCTCCTTTCTGGTCTGGAGTTCGGATTGATTAGGGAATTATACACGAAGTCTGAGCCCAGCCCAGACTCGAGCTCGCGGCGATCGGTCGATTGACCAAGGCCAGGAACTGTTATCTGGGCCGGGTTTGCTCACCCAGCACGCGGAGCGCTCCACATCTGCGCCTTGATTCGCTCCGTTCGTCGAGCAAAAAAGGCATCTGCAGCCTCCCGCGTTGTGCGGTGCGGCACGTACCTTCCATGGCGCTGGGTGTGTCCGAGTCCAAGATTGACCAACTCCTGCCTCACGGGTTCATGCTCACAGATGATGATGCAGGGTTGATTCCTGTGATTTCGCCCGAGCAAGAGGACTTGACCGGTGAACACGAATCCCCATGCATCCTTGCAGCGCGGATGGCGAATTGGCTCGGCGACATAGGTGCCAAAGATCAGTCGATCTCCGACAATGTGGCCGCGATTAGCCAAGGCAGCGCAAAGTGCTGCCAACTTTTGAGGATCCCCTTCAATCGTAAGCGGATCGTGACCGACAATCTTTACCATGATCGTATCTCCGAGTGGTGATGGGGGTAACCCCTGTGAATGAGCAAGTAATAATTTTACTATAAGTTGCTCTTTTCCACAAGAATTCAGAAGTTAATGAAGTTTACAGCCAAAAAAGAATGTGAAACCTGGGCCCGGACGTTGTCGTCCGGGCCCAGGCCTCGCTCACTGCCGGTACGACTAGTGCGTACCGGTGGGCACCGCGTCACGCGGAGCCGTCTCGCCGTCCATCGGGCCGACCCGTCGCCGGGGGCCCATGCGGGACATGTAGCCACGAACACGAGGGTGATCGGGATGGAGGTGGGGTAGACCCCAGATCATCACGACAGGAAACCCATCGCTGTCGTCATCCAGCTCCACCTTGTTCGTCCGGTCAAGCAGCTCGTCCAACTCCCGCAGAGTCAGGTTCGTCCTGAACGGGAAGTTGCTCGGGAGCAGCCGGGCACACTCGGTGTGCCACGAAAGCGCCAGAGATGGCATCGGGTCACCCCAGATGCGCGCTTCCGGACCAATCATCCATGTCAGATCGTGCCCAACCTTCTTGTCCTCGCAGGCGAAGACCTGAAGCCCATCGTTGCCAGCTCGCCCCAGAAGGACCTGACCATCGAGGTTCTTGTAACGCCAGCACGCCACGACCCCGGGGATCGCGACAGGCACCATCCTGTCTACCGGGAAGGTAAGGCGTAGGCCCTTGATGGTACCGATTCTACCGAAGGTGGCATTGAGACATTCGAGGGTTGCCACCTTGTCCGCAACTACCGCGAGCTCCGTGCCCACGATTGCTGACGACTCCTGCTCGATGACATACTGGAGGAAACGCATACTGCTTGTGCCTTCTTTCTATGGCTGATGGGAGCAGTGCTCCCTGTGAATGAGCGAAGCTGAAATTATACTATAAGTCATTGCTTTTGGCAAGAATAACTGCGGGTTGACAGCCTCAATTTAGTTTGTTATCATACCTGTACTTTATGTCACAAGGGACACAAAATGTCCGCTAGGCATCTGGAACGTGCACAGACATGTCTCCTATCAGCCTTCGGTCAACAGCTTGAGTAAGTGTTGATTTATTTTGCACGGAAATATATAATCGAGCAAAGCACTTTAGATAGTGGTTTTTTTGTCGTTTCTAGATACATAAAGGGCCTGTAGCTCAGCTGGCTAGAGCGCCCGCCTTGCACGCGGGAGGTCAGGGGTTCAAATCCCCTCGGGTCCACCCCACAAAAATGGGAGCGCATTGACAATTCGGGAAATCAAACGAAAGTAAAAGGAAGAAAAGCATCAAAATTTAATTTTATTAAGAATTTGTTTGCGGAATATTATATTAAAGCTAACGGCGGATGCCTTGGCAATGTAAGCCGAAGAAGGACGTGTGTATGAGCACGATATCATCGATGAGCCCTCAGACAGGCATTATCAATCGGTGGTTTCCGAATGGGACAACCCCGGTCGTAGTAATACGACTGACCTTGTTGATTTATCAATAAGGAGGGAACCCGGTGAACTGAAACATCTAAGTAACCGGAGGAAAAGAAATCAATAGAGATTCTGTGAGTAGCGGCGAGCGAAAGCGGAGGAGCCTAAACCCTAATCAAGTATAGGGTGTTGCGGGACGAACGATATGGGATCATAAGTTGTTAGATAAACGTTCTGGAAAGGACGGCCATAGAAGGTGATAGCCCTGTAGTCG
>OZ246401.1:1192-1505 GCA_965230965.1 uncultured Gammaproteobacteria bacterium | reverse complement strand
TATTGTGCCCTAGCGCGATTCCCAAGTACCACGGGACAAGGAAAACCCTGTGGGAATCTGGGGCGGTCATGCTCCAAGGCTAAATACTTACATTGACCGATAGTGAACAAGTACCGCGAGGGAAAGGTGAAAAGTCCCCCGGTGAGGGGAGTGAAATAGTACCTGAAACCGTTAGCTAACAAGCAGACAGGGCTCCAGCGCAAGTTGGGGTGATGTCGTGCCTATTGAAGAATGAGCCAGCGAGTTTTTGACGGCTGCAAGGTTAACCAATTTGAGTTGGGAAGCCGCAGCGAAAGCGAGTCTGAATAGGGCG
>OZ246401.1:0-1182 GCA_965230965.1 uncultured Gammaproteobacteria bacterium | reverse complement strand
CAGTAGCTGTCAATAGACCCGAAACTAGGTGAGCTAACCATGAGCAGGGTGAACCTTGTCGAAAGACAGGGGGAGGCCCGCACTCGTTGTCGGTGAAATGACTTGGGATGACTTGTGGTTAGTGGTAATATGCCTATCGAACCTAGAGATAGCTGGTTCTCCCCGAGATATATTTAGGTATAGCCTTTTCGAGTAAGGTGAGGGGTAGAGCACTGGATAGTCCTAGGAGCCTTTGGTAACTAGGATTAACCAAACTCCGAATACTCACTGTTAAAATCGAAAGGAGTCAGACTTGCTCGGATAAGCGAGTATGGTCGAAAGGGAAACAGCCCAGACTCCCATCTAAGGTCTCTAAATCATTGTTAAGTGGTAAAGGTTGTGAGGTTTCAAAGACAGACGGGAAGTTGGCTTAGAAGCAGCCACCTTTTAAAGAAAGCGTAACAGCTCACCGTAATATCTACCCTCGGGTAGATGAGACCTTGCGCCGAAAATGATCGAGGCTCAAACAATGTACCGAAGATGGAGGTGGGATCAGTATTTATACTGATATCGCGGTAGGGGAGCTTTCTGTATGCACTGAAGCAGTACTGTAAGGTCCTGTGGAGCGTACAGAAGTGAGAATGCTGGCATGAGTAGCGTATACTCCAGATGAAAATTCTGGATGCCGAAAATCCAAGGTTTCCTCAGCAACGTACATCGGCTGAGGGTTAGTCGGATCTAAGTTCGTTCCCGAAAGGGACGAGTCGATGTACAAGCCGTTAATATTCGGCTACCAAGTACAATGCGTCATTACCTTAATGGTGACGAAATATGATAAGCAGTGCCTCCTATATGGGGGTTTAAGCAGCAACGCAAGGAGCTGTGAATACAACTTTGGCGCAAGCCGAGGGAGATTGCCCCGTTATGTTTCCGGGAAAAGCCGCTAAGGGAGTATTGTATTTGTCCGTACCGCAAACCGACACAGGTGGATTGGTCGAGTAGACTAAGGCAATCGAGTAAGGGTGGTTCAAGGAACTCGGCAAATTAGCTGGACGTAACTTAGGGATATGTCCTCCCCATATTGAGAGATATGGGGCGCAGCAAATGACTTTCAACTGACTGTTTAGCAAAAACACAGCTCCCTGCAAACCGGCAACGGGCAGTATAGGGGGGGAGGCCTGTCCAGTGCCGGTAAGTCAAGAA